>JAIVJN010000284.1:0-18259 GCA_020200025.1 Acidobacteriota bacterium
CGGCCTGATTGCCCTGGCGTACGGCGCCGCCCTCGCGTGTCACGCCTATGGATTTCTGGCCGTGTTTGCCGCCGGCCTGGCGCTGCGCCGCGTCGAGCGCCTCGCTTCCGGCACCGCTCGACATGAGGGGGTGGAGGCGATGGCGCGGTCGGGAATACCCGCAGAGGACATCGCCGCACATGCGGACGAAGCCCCCGCCTATATGGCGCAAGCGGTGCTCGCGTTCAACGAGCAGCTCGAGCGCATTGGCGAGGTGACCGCCGTTATCGTGGTCGGCGCGACGTTGTCGATGGCGTGGTTCCTCGCAGATGCGATCTCGCTGGCCCTCGTGCTCTTCCTGGGGATTCGCCCGCTCTCGGCGGCCCTCGGCCTCGTGGGAGCCGGGCTCAGTCGCCGGGAGTACCTCCTGATCGGCTGGTTCGGCATCCGAGGGCTCGGCTCCCTGTACTACCTGATGTTCGCGATCAACCACGGCCTCCCGAAGGCCGTCATCACTCCAGTCGTCGGCGTCACACTGGCCGTCGTCGCGCTCTCGATCGTCGTGCACGGCGCCACGGTGACGCCGGTGATGAACCGGTGGAGTGAGCACCGCCCCGCGAGGTGAAGCATCCCGTCGAGACCGATGGAAGTCCTATTCCGCGGCGGAGCTCCATGGCTGGACGGCGGGCAGACGCGGAGCGGCCGGCCACCTGGCAGAAGGAGCGGCCACGGGTGGCTTGGGTGGCGGGATTCGAGCGGCGCCGGTGCAATCTACGGCGATCTAGTTGGGTTTTTTGAGCTGTGCGATGAGCGCCTCGAGCGCCTCTGCATATCCCTGGTCGGCCGCGGAATAGATCTTCATGTAATCCTGCTCGGACATCTTGTCTTCGCGCCAGTTGCCGTCGAAGCTGATGCCCTTGCCGCCCGCGTCTTGCTGGTCGAAGGGCTGGTTGTTCTCGCGACGTGGCCTCAACCCGTCGGCACCGAGGTCGTTGATGAGCACCTTCGTGCTGGGGACAGCAGCGCTGTTGAGGTCGATATAGGCATCACGATACTCGCCCTTCGTGATCTTCTCGTTGAGCAAGGCCGGCGCGGCGTAGCGTGCCCACACGACCAGCAACTGGCCGGGGAAGTGCAGGGCTGCCACGAACTCGTCGTCGCCACTTGGGCGGCGGGCGGCGATGCTGTCGAGTTTCTTGGCCTGCATCAATTGCGCGAGCTCTCTCGCGCCGGTTGCCGACTTGGGCTCCTGGGCGTACGCGCGCGTGGCGAGCGACGTGGTGCAGACGAGCACCGCAGCCAGTAGGCCAGCGGCGCGGGCGGTGGGGCTTCGCATGTCGAGCTCCATCTGGGAGGGATCCAGCGGAACAGTTCCGCGTGCCTTCATCTACCATTAGGACGCGGGGAATTGCAACTCGGCTAGAAAAGTCGAGCTATTTTCGCGGGCGGCAAAACGAAACCGGGTTTCATTTCCACTCCGTTTCCTGGAAACGAGACCCGGTTTCGCTTTGCCCGTCTAGCCGATAAACAGCGACTCGTCGTCTTCGACCGTCACACCGCGCACGGCTGAGCGACGCCGTGCCGATTCGCGCAGGCTCTTGAGAGCGGCGAAAGCGGCGCGAATGCCCGCGACCACCGCCACCCCCTCGCGCGCGGGCCCGCCCATGAACTGCTGGGCGGCGGCGAAGGTCTGCTCGGCGCGCCGCGTCAGATCACCGAACAGTCGGTCGAGGCGCTCGACCTGTGCGGTGGCGAGCGCCGCCGCGCGAGCAGCCTCGCTGGCCATCCCGCTGAGATGGGCGAGCAGTGGCTTGATGTCGGTCTCGAGTTGCCGTGCGAGGCCGTCCACCGCGCTCTCGGGCCTGCTGGAAGGCTTCACGCCCGCGTTCGACGGCGCCCGCCAAGCTCTGGCGCTGACGATCGTAGTACTCCCGCCCCTGATCCACGGTCTCGCGCGCTTTGTCGCGTCCTTCACGCGCCTTCTGGCCAAGGTATTCGCGTGTCTCGTCTCCTTTCGCCGGAGCGAAGAGCAAGGCCAAGGCCGCACCTGCGAGTGCGCCCATTAAGAACGCCACCGGCGCGTCGCCGCCTGAGTCCCTATACATGATCGTGTCTCCCTAGAAGATGCTCACTTTGATGTTGAGGTACTTCTTTGGATCCTTGTTGATGTTGGTGATGAGGCTGCGTAGTTCCGCCACTGTCTGGTTCATGTTCTCATATAACTGTTTGTCCTGCAGCAACTGCCCCATCGTGCCCTGACCCGCACTGAGGCGCTCGGACACTTGATCGAGGCGGCCAGCCATCGAGTCGAGACGTTTGTAGAGCGACTCATCCGTGAAGAGCTTGCCGGCGGTCCCCTCCCCGCGATTGAGCCGGCCCGTGAGCCCTTCCACATTCTGCGTGGTCGCGGTGAGCGACTTTGCCAGGGTCGGATCGGTGGCGAGCTGCCCGAGGGTGCCATCGCCGCTGCGGATGCCCGCGGTGATGGCCGCAAGGTTCTTGACCGATGCTTGCAGCTCATTGTAGAGCGCGGGATCGCGAGAGAGCTTGCCGAGCGTCCCTTGGCCCCGCTGAATCGACGCCGTTACCCGCTCGGCCGATTGAACGAAGGCATCGAGGTTGCGATACAGGGCATCGTCGGTGAACAGCCGTCCCATGGTGCCGCGCCCGCCGCGGACGTCCTTCAAGAGCTCGCGCACCTCGTTCAGGCCGGCCGTCGCCTGCTCGGTCACCGACGCAAAGGATCCTTCCGCCAAGCCCGATCGAACGTAGCCCCAGTCCGGAACTGGCGTGCCCTCGGGGGATGGCGAGATGTCGACGGCGCCTTCCCCGAGCAACGACACCGACCCGATACTGGCTAACGATCGATCGGTGACCATGGGCCGCATGTCGTCGCGAATTTGAAGCACGAGCTCGACACCGTTGGGGGCGAACTGAACTTCCTCGACGGCGCCGACCTCGACGCCCGCCACGCGAACTGGAGAGCCGGCTTTGACGCCGGCGACGTTCGGGAAGACGGTCTTGACGGAGTAGCGCTGCCAGAAAAACCCGCCGTCGCCGCTGAGCAAGAAAATCATGATGGTCGCCATGACGAGCGCCACCACGGCGACGATGCCAATCTTCAGTTCAGACCACGCCAGTGAGCGAGTGCGAGGCATCGAATCCTTCCTTTACGACAGGAACGCTTTCAAATAGGGATCGCCCGAGCCGCGCAACTCGGCGGCATGCCCCTCGAAGGCGATGCGCCCTTCCCTCAACATGATGAATTCCGCCTCTTCGGCCTTCTTCTCGTCGGCCGGCACGATGCGAATCGGGCCCCCGGCGCGGACCGCCGTCTTGGTGGCAATCCGAAAGGCATCGCGTAACTGGTGGGTCACGACAATGGAGCTCACGTTCTCGAGGTCGCGCAGCTTGATGATCTCGTCGTCGATGGTATCGGCGGTGATGGGGTCGAGCCCGGTGGTCGGCTCGTCGTAGAGCAGAATTCTCGGCTTGAAGCTCATGGCGCGCGCGATGGCGACGCGCCGGCGCTGGCCGCCGGACAACTCGGACGGCATCTTGTCGATATGCTCGGCCAGTCCGACGAAGCCCAGCACCTCTTCGACGCGACGTCGGGCCTCGTCGAGCGGCATATCGGTTTCCTCATAGAGCTTGTAGCCGACGTTCTCGGCCACGGTCAGCGAATCGAACAGCGCGCCCTCCTGGAAGACCATGCCGAGGTCGCCGCGGACCTTCATCAAGTCTTGCTCGGACATGCGGTCGACCTGTTCCCCATTCACCCAAACGACGCCGCTGTCGGGGCGAAGAAGACCCAGAATGAGCTTGAGGATGGTCGACTTGCCTGCTCCACTTGCGCCGAGGAACACCTTGGTGTGACCAGTCAGCAACGTGAAGCTCACTTCCGTGAGGATGACCTTGGTGTCGAAGGCGAGCGACACCTTGTCGAAGACGACAATGGGAGAGCCCGGCCCCAGCGCCTCTTCCAGTTCGGTCGACCGCTCAGGTGCGCTCCTCATCGTCAGTACATCAGCGTAATCAAAAGACGTGTGATGAAGAAGTCGACGGCAATCACGGCCACCGAGGACGCCACGACGGCATTGGTCGTGGCTCGACCGACGCCTTGTGTGCCGCCGCTCGCGCGCAGGCCGACGTGACAGCCGATCGTGACGATCACGAAGCCAAGGAAGAAGGGTTTGATGAGGCCCATCCATGCGTCTTCGAGATACAACCCCTCGAGAATCGACGTCCAGTAGAGGCTCGAGGCGACGCGTAATTGAAACACCGCAATGAGCCATCCGCCCACGATTCCCACGGCGTTGGCGATGATGGTCAACACGGGCGTCATGAAAAAACCGGCGAGGAGACGCGGGACGACGAGCTTTCGAATCGGATCGGTGCCGAGCGCGCGAAGGGCGTTGATCTGATCGGTGACCATCATCGAGCCGAGCTCGGCCGCAATGCCCGATCCGACCCGCCCGGCGAGCATGAGTCCCGTCAGCACCGGTCCAAGCTCTTTGATCATCGACGCGCTGATCAGTCGGCCGACGAAGGAACGGGCACCGAATTGGTCGAGCGTGATGCCGGTGTTCAGGGCCAGCACGGCACCCGTAAAAAAGCCCGTCAATAGCACGACCGTCAACGAGCCGATGCCGATAACCTCGAACTGCTCGACGATGTCGTGCCAATAGCGAGGTCGTGTGACCACGCCCTTCAGCGCGGCGGTGCACAGGCGAACGTATTCCTGAACTTCGAGGAGGCCCTTCTTGATCCACTCGACCGCGACGTTCACCAAGTCACCCTTGCGCGGGCACGCCGAGGCCCAGCTCGCGCGTACGGAGTGAGCGGATGGTGTCGCGAAGTGCGGCGGCGCGCTCGAAATCAAGGTTGGCGGCAGCGGCTTTCATCTCTTTGTCGAGGCCGGCGAGATGACGATCGAGCTCGGCTTGAGTTCTGAACGGCAGTCGTTCTTCGCGGGCGTCGGGGATGGGCGCATAATCGCGTTCGTACACGCTCGACAGGACGTCGTCGATCGACTTGACGATGCTCGTGGGCGTGATGCCGTGCTCATCGTTGTAGGCTTGCTGCAGCGCCCGGCGTCGCTCGGTCTCGTTCATGGCGGCACGCATCGACGCGGTCATCGCATCGGCATACATGATGACCCGCCCGTGCACGTTGCGCGCGGCTCGTCCCGACGTCTGGATGAGCGCGCCGCTCGAGCGAAGAAAGCCTTCTTTGTCGGCGTCGAGAATCGCCACCAGCGAGACTTCCGGGAGGTCGAGTCCCTCGCGCAGCAAGTTGATGCCCACGAGCACGTCGAACAGGCCGCGGCGCAGATCGCGGAGAATCTCCACGCGTTCGAGCGTGTCGATGTCGGAGTGCAGATACCGCACTTTCACGCCGAGCTCTTGATAGTACTGCGTCAGGTCCTCCGCCATCCTCTTCGTGAGAGTCGTCACGAGGACGCGTTCGCGGCGCTCCGCGCGTGCGCGGATCTCCGCCAGCAAATCGTCGACTTGTCCTTTGACGGGCCGAACCTCGATCGGCGGATCCATCAAGCCCGTGGGTCGAATCACCTGTTCGACGACCACACCGGCGGCCTCTCTGAGCTCGTAGGGGCCCGGGGTGGCCGAGACGTAGATCAACTGGTGCACTCGCTCCTGCCATTCCTCGAAGTTCAGCGGACGGTTGTCGAGTGCCGACGGCAGACGGAAGCCGAAGTCGACGAGCACCTCTTTGCGCGAGCGATCGCCATGGTACATGCCGCGAATCTGCGGTACGGTCTGGTGACTCTCGTCGACGATGACGAGCGCGTCCTCGGGCAGATAGTCGAGCAGCGTCGGCGGGGGCTGTCCGGGCAGGCGTCCGGTGAGATGGCGTGAGTAGTTCTCGATGCCGTGGCAGTAGCCGATCTCGCGGATCATCTCGAGGTCGAACATTGTTCGTTGATGCAGGCGCTGCGCCTCCAGCAACTTCCCCTCCGACTCGAGCAACGTGCGTCGCTCCACCAGCTCGGCTTTGATTGTCTCGACGGCCATCTTCAAGCGATCGCGCGAGGTGACGAAATGCGATTTGGGGTACACCGCGACCCGGTCGTGTCGGCGCAACACCTTCCCAGTCAGCGGGTCGATCGACACGAGCTCGTCCACTTCGTCGCCGAAGAGCCCAATGCGCAACGCCCTTTCCTCGTACGACGGATACACCTCGACGATGTCACCGCGGACGCGGAAGGTGCCGCGGGCGAAGTCGTGATCGTTGCGCTCGTACTGGATCTCGACGAGCTTGCGCAGGATCTGTTCGCGGTCGATGCGTTGGCCTCGTTCGAGCGGCAGCAGCATGCCGTAATAGGCTTCCGGCGACCCGAGGCCATAGATGCACGAGACGCTGGCGACGATGATGACGTCGCGACGCTCGAAGAGCGATCGCGTGGCCGAGAGCCGCATGCGGTCGATCTCGTCGTTGATCGTCGCTTCCTTCTCGATGTACGTGTCGCTCGAGGGGACGTAGGCTTCCGGCTGGTAGTAGTCGTAGTAGCTGACGAAGTATTCGACGGCGTTCTGCGGGAAAAATCGGCGGAACTCTTGGAAGAGTTGCGCGGCGAGGGTCTTGTTGTGGGCCATCACCAGCGTCGGGCGATTGACGCGGGCCATCACCTCCGCCATGGCATACGTCTTACCCGACCCCGTCACACCGAGCAGGACCTGATGCTTGTCGCCTCGTTCGAGACCTTCGACGAGCTCGGGCACGGCGTGGGTTTGGTCACCACGCAACTCGAAGTCGGATACGAGCGAGAAGCGACCGTAAGGCGAGCGCATACGGGTGGCAGGCAAAAACCCATCGTACCACAGCGCATGCAGGGCGACCGCGGCGCGGTCGATGGGCGGCCGCATCGCGGTGGCCGCAGGAGACCCAGGCGTCGTTCCCGCCGAAGGCCCACGGCGGCGAAGCCGACGCCCACCGAGGTGGCCGAGTGCCGAGGCCTGCGGTGAGCGAAGCGGGCGGCCTACTTTTTCTCTTGGTAGGGAGCGAAGTAGCCCTTGCGCGTGCGGACCCTGACGTCGGGTCGCTTGATCTTGACGTCGACCTTCCGCCACGACCCGTCGCGCGCCAGGTTGGCGCTGCCGTAACCCAGGTGATACTGGGCGTTGATCTCCGCAAGCACCCTGGCGTAAGCGTCCTCGAGGTCCTCGAGGCGGTTGGGAAAGAACGCCTGGCCGCCGGTGATCTCGGCCATCTGCTGCAGCCGCATGCGCAGCTCGTTCTTGGACGATCCCGCGTGATCGGTCAGCCCGACGGCATAGACCGTGACGTCCGAGGCCTTCAAGAGCGTCAGCGTATCGGAGAACGACAGCGCCGACCGCGTATCACCGCCGTCCGTATACAGCACGAGAATCTGCCGGCCATTCTGTTGGTCGGCCCCGTCCAGATACACGCCAAGCGCATCGTAGAGCGCCGTCCAGCCATCCGGCTTACGGCGGCGGATCCGCTCGATCAGGCGCGCGAAGTCGCGCTGCGGATAGCGCGTCGTGCGGACCTCTTCATCGAAGTCCACGAGCGTGATGTCTTCGGCGTCGGGCAACAGGTTCAGGAACTTGATCGCGGCGCTGCGCGCCATTTTCAGGTCTTCGTGCATGCTGCCGCTCGTGTCGAGCATCAGCCCGAGGTGCTTGGTCGCTCCCTCGACGTCGGTTGCATCCCCGCGCACGAAGTATTCGATCGACTGGCGGTGTCCATCTTCGATGATCTCGAAGTCGTCGACGGTCAAGTCGGTGACGAGATGGCCCTTCTTGTCGACGACGGTGACGCCGAACGTGACGAGGTCGACGCCCGTGTGAAAAGTGGGCTGTTGCGCGAGCACGCCGCTCACACCGAGCGCGAGGAGCGTCGATACCCATGCAAGGCGGCTCACGGCGGGCATCATATGCCAGGTGTGAGCGGAGATCGAGGACCGCTTCGCGGCGGTGGGACCGTCGTTTCGACGGTAGGACCGTCCGTCGGTCGGTGAGACGGCGCCTGAAGCGTTTGGGGATTCGAAACCGGATCCGATTTTCAACCCTACCGGCGCAGCCGGTCCCACCCGTTCGGAGCGAGCGGTCCTACCGTCGGAATCACGGTCCCACCGCGCGGAGCGCGGCCCCAATAGGCGTATAATCAGTTTTTGTCGCGTATGTGTACCCCGCCGACAAGGCGCGAGGCACCGGCCCCATGAGGTGCCTGGCGGTTTGTCATACCGAGCTGATGGTGCGGTTGCTCGACGCCGTCCTCACCCCCACCTGCGAGCTCGACGTCGTCATCGAACCCGGCCCGCTGGCGCGCAGCATCGACGCTGACGATTTCGGCCTGTCGATTGGCGACCCGAAGCGCGTGGATACCTTCGTCAAAGCCGACCTCACCCCGGCGACCGCCGTGATCATCGAAGACACGGGACGGCGATCGCTGCGCCGCGTGCTCGAGGCGGTGCGCGGCGCCGGGGGCACGCTGGTGTACGTGCTCGGCACCAGTCTGCGCGACGTCGAGCGCGCCGAGAGTCTGCGCGTCGATTTCCCCGAGGTCACCACGCTCACGCTGGCCGAGCTGATCAACGCGCCGATGATCACCGAGCTCGGCCGCTCGGTGACCCGCCAGAAGGTGCAACAGTATCAGCGCTATTTCTCGGATGCCGACCGCGTCCTCATTCTGACCCACAACGATCCCGACCCGGACGCGCTGGCGAGTGGGCTGGCCATGCGGAACATCCTGCGCCGCAACAAGCAGACGGCCATCATCGGCTGTCTGCAGGGCGTCAGCCGCCCCGAGAACCTGCGCATGGTCAAGCTCCTCGACCTGCACTACGAGGTGCTCCTGCCCCAAGACGTGCGCTCGTTCGACAAGGTCGCGCTCGTCGACGTGCAGCCGCACTACTTTCCCGGCCTGCTCGCGCAGGCCGATCTCGTCATCGATCACCATCCCGAACAGAGTGGCTACAACACCGTCTTCAAAGACATCCGACCCACCTACGGCTCGACCTCGACCATCCTGACCGAGCATCTGCGCGCCGTCGACATCGACATCTCCGAGCGCACGGCGACGGCGATGCTCTATGCCATCAAGTCGGACACGCTGTTCTTCAATCGGCAGGCCAACCGCGCCGACCTCGACGCGTTCTCGTACCTCTATCCGCTCGCGGACGCGATGATGATCCGCAAGATGGAGGGCGCGGAAATCACTGGCGAACGGCTCGACTACGTGATCAAGGCGTGGCAGCAGGGCCGGATGATGGAACACGTCTTCTGCGCGTTCCTCGGAGAGCCCTCGCGCGAGGACTTCATCCCCTATGTCGCCGACTTCTACCTGCAACTCGAGAACGTCCAGTGGTCGGTCATCTCGGGGGTGGTGAACGACACCTTTATCGTCTCCGTGAGAAATCTGGGCTACTCGCGCAACGCCGGCGACTTCGTCCGCCGCTGGTTCAACGACATCGGCAGCGCCGGCGGCCATCGGACGATGGCCAAGGCGGTCGTACCGCTCGAAGCCTTTCAGCAGAAGTTCGGCACCTACGAAGGCAGCCGGATCAATCAGCGGATGCTCGAGCTCGTCCTCGAGTTCCTGCACGAAATCAACGCCACCAAGGGCTCACGCGACGCCAAAGAGCTGCGCGAGCCGCAAGCGCGAGCGTGAACGCGGCTCGCCGGCCGAATCGCCCATGCACTACATCCTCTTCTACGACGTCATCGACAATTTTCCCGAACGGCGGATACCCTACCGAGCGGCCCACCTGACCGGCGTTCGCGAATCTCACGAGCGGGGCGAGCTGCTGCTTGCCGGCGCGCTCGCCGATCCGCCGGACGGCGCCGTGCTCATCTTTCGTGGGGACTCGCCCGCCACGGCCGAGGCGTTTGCCCGAGCCGACCCATATGTGACGAACGGGCTCGTCACGAACTGGCGAGTGCGCTCGTGGAACACCGTCGCGGGCGACGGGGCGATGCTGCCGGCGTGAGCGCTGGTCGGTCAGGTGTCCGACAAGCGCATCATGCCGCGCGTGACACCGGCCGCGGCGAGCTCCTCGTCGCTCAATCCGTACTGCGACGTGAGAATGGGCAGGCTGCACAGCGATTCGACGCCGCCAAGGCTCGCGGCTCGCTTGATGATCTGCAATCGATCGAAGCTCCGGTAGGCGCGTTCCTGCCCGCCCTTGACATCGAGACACACCATGCCGCCGAAGCCCGACATCTGTCGCGACGCGACGTCGTGGTCCGGATGCGAGCGCAAGCCTGGATAGTAGACCCGCTCGATGCGCGGGTGGCCATCGAGCGCCTGGGCCACGGCCAGAGCGTTGCTGTTGTGGCGAGCCACGCGGAGCGCCAGCGTCTTCAGCCCGCGGCCCAACGCATAGGCGGGCTGCGGATCGAGGATGCCGCCCAGCAGCCGTCGCAACCGGCCGAGCGGCTCGATGAGTCGCCGCGGGCCCGAAAGCACACCACCCGTGACGTCGCTGTGACCGTTGAGGTATTTGGTCGCGCTCTGCATCGAGATATCCACGCCGAGCGCGAGCGCCTGCTGATTGATGGGACTGGCAAAGGTGTTGTCGATGACCGACGTGACGACGGCCTTGCGGCAGGCGCCGGCGATACGTGCCACGTCAACGCAGCGCAGCGTCGGATTGATCGGCGATTCGAACCATAAGACCCGTGTGCGCGGCCCGATCAGCCGCTCGGGCGCGGCGAGCTCATCGAGCGAGACGAAGCGACGGTCGATGCCCAAGCGTGGCAGAACGTCCTCGATGATGTGGAAGGTGCCCCCGTAGATGGCCGCGGCGCACACGATCTCGTCGCCGGCTTGCAGCAGTCCGATGAGCGCCGTGGCGGTGGCGGCCATCCCGGAGGCAAACGCCAGCGACATTTCGGCACCGTCGACTCGTGCCAGCGTCTGTTCCACCGCCATGACCGTCGGGTTCTCGTAGCGGGAGTAGAGATACGCGCCACTGTCCCCTGGCGTGGCAGCGCCCCCCGCGCCGTTCGGACCACTCGAGCTGCACCCGAACGCGGAAAGCATACAAGGGACTCGGGACGGAATGCCTCTCCTGTCGATGATCAATCTTCGTCGCTGGCCGTCATCCCTTTCATGCGTTCCCCAGAGCCGCCGACCAGCGGCTCGATGAATTGACGGTAGGCATCTTCATAACCACGTTCCATCAGCTCGTCGAGCGATTGCCGTCGATCCGAGCGCTCGTCGTAGACGCCGGCCAGATCGAGGGCGCGCACGGGATTGTGCGACGGGCGGATGGCGTAGACGCCCCGGAAGCGGTGCACCTGGTGATGGAGCGCGTCGCGCAGCGCCGACGCCTCGGCGGACGCGGCCTGCTCGCTCAGGCGACCAAGGGCGTCGATGCGGGGCGCCACCAGCTCGTGCGCGGTCGGCGGCTCGGCCGCGGCGGACACGACGATCGCCTGCTCGGCACCCGCCGCCGCCGCTTCTTCCAGGAGCCGACCGAGCGCGGCCGGCCGGTCGGTCAACCGGTGGACCTCACCTCGCCAATAGGTATCGGCGCCAAACGGTACCAAGGCCGGTTCCGTCAGGCCAGGCACGCTGAGGGCCGCGCGGAGTGCGTCGAGGAGATGCTCCCGGGCCAGGCCCGCCAGGTCGAAGCCTTCGGCGCGACGGGTGCTAGGCGCGGTCGGCGGCGGAAACAAGGCCCGGCGGAAGGGCTCACGCACCAGTCCAAATACCAGATCGCGACGCGCGTCGAGGTCGTGCACGACGAGCAGGAGCTCGCGAAACCCTGGTTGTCCCAAGTTGTCGGTCAGAAGATCGCAGAAGCGACGACTGAGCTCGCGGGCACGTGGCGGCGTAATGGCACCGCCGCCACGCAGTAGATCCCAGATGCCAGTGGTGAAATGCGCCACCGCGCGAGACGAGTCGAGCGGCGCACCGAGGAGCGCCCACGCCCGATTGCCCACGAGCCGACGTCTGAGCGGTGCCTGCCACCAGGCGAGCGCACTGCCGGCCGCGAGCGCCGCCGCCGTTGCGAGCGTCAGCGCGGCGATGACCCGCGGCAGCCACGTCGGAAGCGCGTCGGGCGCGAAGGCGTGGCCAACGAGTCGCGAGTAGCCGTCGACAAGCGCCGCGCCGCTGTCGAGACCGATCATGCCGAGCACGAGGCCCAGCGGATAGAGTGGAACGACAAGGGCGATGAGAAGCAGCGGCGACGCGATCACAATCGCCAGCGCGGTGAGAAGGGCGAGAATCGTGCGAACCGGCCACCGCCAGCCATAGAGACGGGCGACAGCGGGAACCCGCCAGAGGCCGCGCGGTCGCCAGAGCCGCTCGGTGCCATCGACGGCCGCCAGCACCGCCCCAATGGCGCCCATCCCGCGACCGGCGACGAGGTCGATCTTCACGCCCGCTTCGTCCAGCGCGCGGAGGACGCCGGCGTGGTAGACGCCGTCGGCACCGACACCCGTGAGGACGAGCGCCGTGCGCCGTTCGGGAGAATAGGAATCGCGGGAGTCGGTCACAACCGTCCCGGCCCGGCCTCTCTAGCAGTACGACCGACTGCTGCACACCGGCGAAGACGCCGCGTGGCGCCGTGGCTCGGACGAGAGTGCCGCGAAGCGATGGCGGTTCAGTCGCGACACGTCACTCGGTCACTCGTCGTGGATGGTGACGAGCTTCATGATCTCGAACTGGCGCGGTCCGGCCGGCGTGGTTACCACGACCTCGTCGCCTTCCTCTTTGTTGAGAATGGCGCGCCCGATGGGAGACGAGGTCGAGATGGTCCCCTTCTCGGCTTCGGCGTCTTCGGGCATCACGAGCTGATAGACGATCTCCGCCCCGGTCGACTCGCGCAGCGTGACCGTCGAGCCGAATCCCGCCTTGCCGTGCGGAATCCGATCGAGGTTCATGAGCGCGATCTCGTTCATGCGCCGCTTCAGCATCGCGATGCGCGCGTTCACGTAGGTCTGCCGCTCTTTGGCCGCGTGATATTCAGCGTTCTCGCGCAGGTCGCCGAGCTCGCGCGCGCGCTGGATCTCCTTGGGTAGATCGGTTCGCAGCTCGCGCTCGAGCGCCGCCACCTCGTGTTCGAAGCGTTTGAGCAGTCGCTCTTTCATCGTCGCAAACGCGAAAGTGTAGCATAAATACAAGGAAAAGGCATCGATTGCAGATGTTCGGATTGCCGATCGACGATTGATGTCCCATCCGGAGATCGCAGATGGAAGAATGCATTTCATCGAGGCACGATCGGGTCTATTCGCGCATCGAGCGCGACGGCTATGCGCCCTGGCAGACGCCGGATGGAGATCAGAGATGGACCCATTCGCCAGATCCGGTAAATCGATTCTCCGATCCTCGATCGACCATCGTCGATCAATCATCAGTCGGCAATCTGAAGATCTGAGATGGTGATCACCAGCCGCCAGCACGCGATCGTGGGCCGCTATCGCCGGGCGGCGCGCGGCGATGCCACACTCGCGCTCATCGACGGCTGGCATCTGCTGCAGGAGGCGGTCGCCGCCGTCTTGCCGATCGTGGAGATCGCGGTGGAGGCCACGCGCGTGCCCGCCGCCGCGTCGCAGGCCGTAGTCGATCAGGCGGCTCGTCGTGGCGCGCGTGTGCTCACGGTGTCTTCCTCGGTGATGGACGCACTGTCACCGGTGAAAACGCCGTCGGGCGTCGTTGCACTCGTCGAGCGGCCGGAGGGCGACTGGGGCCGGCTGCCCACCACCAAAGACGCGCTCATTGTCATGGCCGTCGGGCTGCAGGATCCGGGCAACACCGGGGCGCTGATCCGCGCGGCGGAGGCGGGTGGCGCCACCGGCGTCGTGCTGGCCGGCGTTTCCGCCGACCCGTGGGGCTGGAAGGCGTTGCGTGCGGCCATGGGCAGCACGTTTCGCGTCCCGGTCGTCACCGAAGCCGATCCGACGACGGTCTATCGCCTCCTGCGCGCGGCACGTGTCCGCCTGTTCGCCACAACACCTCGCGCCGGGCGATCGATCTACGACGCCGATCTCCGGTCCCCGAGCGCGATGATCGTCGGCAACGAGGGCACCGGACTCGAGGATGACCTTGTCGCAGCGGCCGACGAGGCCATCAGCATCCCGATGTGCCCGCCCGTCGAATCTCTCAACGTCGCGGTCGCCACGGCCCTCCTCGTCTACGAGGCCGCGCGCCAGCGGAGGGACGGCACACGGCACACGGCACACGGCAGGCGGCAGACGGCAGATGCCTCAGCGTTCCGCTCGAAACCGTGAACAGTTCGCCGTCCTCAATCGCGGAACTTTGCACTCTGAACTTTGCACTTTGCACTCTGAACTCCTTATGAGCTCGCTTTTCGACGACCCTCCCTCTCCCATTGACCCATCGACCATTCCGCTCGCGGAGCGGATGCGGCCGCGCACGCTCGATGAAGTCGAGGGGCAGGAGGAGATCATCGCGCCCGGACGCCCGTTGCGTGAAGCGATCGATCGCGACCTGCTGCAATCGATCATCTTCTGGGGTCCGCCAGGAACGGGCAAGACGACGCTGGCGCGTCTGATTGCGGATCTGACGGCGGCCGACTTCGTGGCGTTCAGCGCCGTGCTGTCGGGCATCAAAGAAGTGAAGGACGTGATGGCGGCCGCCCAGGCACGGCGGCGCATGTCGGGGCGTCGCACCATCGTCTTCGTCGACGAAATCCACCGGTTCAACAAGGCGCAGCAGGACGCTTTTCTCCCGCGCGTCGAGGCCGGCGATATCACGCTCATCGGCGCGACGACCGAGAACCCGTCCTTCGAGGTCAACGCCGCACTCCTTTCGCGCTCCAAGGTGTTCGTGCTCAAGCCGCTCTCCATGGACGCCATCGTGCGCATCCTCCAGAGGACGTTGACGGATGTCGAGCGCGGATTGGGACGCGATCGGCCGCAGGCCACCCACGAGGCGCTGCTGACGATGGCGCGCTATGCGAACGGCGACGCGCGTGCGGCGCTCAACCTGCTGCAGCTCGCCGTGTCCACGGCGCCGCAGGGCAGCGGGCATGCGACCGTCGATTTGCCGCTCCTCGAGCGCACGCTGCAGAAGAAGGCGCTGCTCTACGACAAGGGCGGTGAAGAGCACTTCAACATCATCTCGGCGCTGCACAAATCGATGCGCAACTCCGACCCCGATGCCGCGGTCTACTGGCTCGCGCGAATGCTCGAAGCCGGCGAAGACCCGTTGTACGTCGCCCGGCGGCTGGTGCGATTCGCCTCGGAAGATATCGGCAATGCCGATCCGCAGGCGCTCGGCATCGCGGTGGCAGCCAAGGACGCCGTCCACTTCATCGGCATGCCCGAAGGCAACACCGCTCTGGCCCAGGCGGCCATCTATCTCGCCACCGCGCCGAAGAGCAATGCTGTGTATGCCGCCTACACCGCCGCCGCCCAGGCGGCCGAACGCGACGTTGCGGAACCTGTCCCCCTGCACTTGCGCAACGCTCCGACCACGCTGATGAAGCAGCTCGACTACGGCAAGGGCTACCGGTACGCCCACGATGAGGCGGACGCCATCGCCGACATGACGTGCCTGCCGGACAACCTCGAGGGTCGAGAGTTCTATTCGCCGACGGAGCGCGGCTTCGAAAAGGAGATCAAGCGGAGGCTCGATGGCTGGAAGGCAAAAAAACAAGCGCGCCGGGAGGGGGGAGACGGGGGGCGATAGGAGTGCAGAGCGCAGATTTTAGATTCTCTCGAAATTCCGCTCCACTTCCCTGCGCGAAATCCTCAGCATCACGGGTCGGCCATGCGGGCAGACCGTCGAATAGCAGGTCGCGCTCAGCTCTGCCAAGATGTGCGCCATCTTCTCGAGCGTGAGCCGGTCGTTCGCTTTCACCGCGCCGTGGCAGGCCATGGTCGCGGCGATGCGCTTCAAGGCCTCTTCGATGGCAAGGCCCCGGTCGAGGCCCTCGAGATCTTGAGCCAAGGCCCGAAGTGCCGTCTCGATAGCGTCGCGGCTGAGAAGCGCGGGGGCCCCGGAGATCTTCACGGCATCGCCGCCGAATTCCTCGGCCTCGAATCCGAATCGTGCGAGCTCGGTACGACGCTCGGTCAACGCGTGCCTTTCGCCTGGCGCCAGCTCGATCATCATCGGAACCAACAGACGCTGGCTCTCCAGCGGTCCGTCGGTCAATCGCTGCATGATGCGCTCGAACAGCACACGCTCGTGCGCGACGTGCTGATCGATAATCGCGATGCCGTCGTTGTCGATAGCGATGATGAAGGTATCGCGGAACTGGCCCAACGGGATGAGCGGACGGTCGTCAGCTCGCGCGAAATGTTCGCCGCCCACGTCGCTGACGGTCGTTCGCGATGGAAGCTCGTCAGACGGACTGTCCATCGGCGCTGCCGATCCCCCAGTCCAGCGACTCGTGTAGATCCCTCCGGCCAACACGCCGGGAATCGCTTGCGTTGCCGCTGGGACGAAGACGCTCGTCGTCGGCCGCAGCAGCAGCTCGGGCGCCCGGGCCTGTCCCAGCGCATCACCAACCGCTCGGCGAACCAGCTCGTGGACGAGCGACTGCTCACGGAACCGTACCTCGGCCTTCGTCGGATGGACGTTGACGTCAACGCGATCCGGTGGAAGCTCAAGGAAGAGATGCACTTCCGGGCTGCGCTCCCGATTCGAGGCCACGCTGTAGGCGTCGAGGATGGCATGGGTGATGGTGCGATCCTTGACGATGCGGCGGTTGACGAATGTGTGTTGCGGCCCCCGCGTCGGCCCGTGCTCGGCAAGCGCCGCGACATAGCCGTGGATCGACACGCCGCCGGTCGCGCGCGCGACATCGACCAGGTCGGGCCGCTCGCCGTAGAGCTGAAAGAGACGCTCCTGAAGACGCGCCACGGGAGGACACTGCAACACGCGCCGCCCCGCGCTCGTCAACGTGAAGCCAACCTCCGGATAGCAGAGCGCCAGTTGTGTCACGACGCGCGACACCTGGGCAGATTCGGCGCCGTCCGACTTCATGAACTTACGCCGCGCCGGCAGGTTGTAGAAGACGTCGGCGACTTCGACGAGGGTGCCTTCGGGCCCGCCGACCTCGACGATCGATTCCACGGCGCCGCCGTTGACGCGAATCTCGGTGCCCGACGCCTCTCCTCTGGCGCGCGTGCGAAGACGAAAGTGTGACACCGATGCCACGCTGGGCAACGCCTCACCGCGAAAGCCAAGCGTGACAATGGCATCGAGGTCGTCGGAGCGGCGGATCTTGCTCGTCGCATGCCGTTCGAGGCACAAGCGAGCATCGTCGGGCTCCATGCCGAGGCCATCGTCCTCGACGCGCACGAGCTTCTTGCCACCGTATTCGACGGCAATGACGATCCGAGTGGCGCCAGCGTCGATGGCATTTTCCACGAGCTCTTTGACGACCGACGCCGGACGCTCGACAACCTCGCCAGCGGCAATCTGATTCGCGAGATCGTCGGGAAGCTTCGCGATTCGTCCCATGCGCGGCCGACCTACCTACCCACCCACTCTTCTGACGGCTGCCGCTACTGGTTGCGGCAAGACCGAGCCACCGGACCACGGAAGTCAGAAGGCAAAAGGCGACTCGTGCCTATAGCCATCCGGTCCGCTTGAACACCAGCCACAGCATCGTCGTGACGGCCGCCATGCTGCCAACGATCCACCAGAACTGCGCCGCCTCGCCGCCAGGAAAGGCCGGTAGCGTGACATTCATGCCGAACAACCCGGTAATGACCGTCAAGGGTCCGAAGATGACGGCGAAGGCGGCGAGCACCTTCGACACGAGCGCCAAGCGATTCGACACGCTCGCCAGATGCGCGTCGAGAATGCCTGTGACGCGATCCTGGAAGAGGATGGCTTCGTCCGCCATGTGCACGAACTGATCGTACACGTCGCGAAAACGGTACGCCATTTCCTGGCTGACGAGGTCGAACTCGCGCCGGGCCAGGCGGGCCACGACATCGCGTTGCGGCATCACGATGCGCCGCATGGCGGAGATATCTCGTTTGACCGCGAGAATTTCGCCGGTCAGATCGACGCCCGTCTCCTCCAGCACGCGTCGCTCGATATGGTCGAGGCGCTCTTCCACTTCGTCCAGCTCGGGCCGGTAATGCTCGACCATTCGATCGACGATGCGGTGCAAGAGCGCGACCGGCCCGTCAGCGAGCACGAAGGCATTCCGCGAGCAAACCGCCGCCACTTCCCGAATGCTGCGGCGTTGGCCGTCGTGCACGGTCACCAAGTAGTTGGGACCCACGAAGAAGTCGGTGTCGTGCGTATCGAAGACATGCTGCTCGGCCTGGAAGTTGATACCGTGCAGTACGACATACAG
>JAIVJN010000284.1:18295-20475 GCA_020200025.1 Acidobacteriota bacterium
AGTTGATACCGTGCAGTACGACATACAGATAGCGTCCGTAGCTTTCGACCTTCGGATGGTGCGACTCCTGCAGCGCGTCTTCGACCGACAGCTCGTGGAACTTGAAGACGTCGCGCAGCACGCGCGCCTCCTCCTCACCTGGCGCCTGGAGGTCGGCCCAGATGTAGAGGCCGCTTTGCGGCTCGAGCCAGGGCGGGTCGAGGCTCGCGACCTCTTCCGTGCGCCCGGCGCGGTGCACGAGGTAGCGGGTCACGCATCCGCCCCAGGCTGATGAAAACGGCCCGAGCCCGAAGGCAGAAGGCAAAGGGAAGAAGTCAGAACCGAGTATCGGATCTTCAATTTCTGCCTTCTGCCTTTTGAGCTCGTACTTCAGGTTGTTGGGGTTTCAGCAACCTGTTAGTCTCCGACGCGCGTCTGAAGGGCCGCCTGTGCGGCGGCCAAACGAGCGACCGGTACGCGATAGGGCGACGCGCTGACGTAGTCGAGTCCCACCTGCTCGAAGAAGTGGACCGACGCAGCATCCCCGCCGTGCTCGCCGCAGATGCCGACCTTGAGATCGGGCCGCGCCTTCCGCCCGCGCTCGACCCCCATGCGCACGAGCGGGCCCACGCCCTCCGTGTCGATTGTCGCGAAGGGATCCTTGTCCAGGATCTTCTTGTCTTGATAGATGCGCAGGAACTTGCCGACGTCGTCTCGCGAAAAGCCGAAGGTCATCTGCGTGAGGTCGTTCGTCCCGAAGGAGAAGAACTCTGCCTCGGTCGCAATCTGATCGGCCGTCACCGCGCCTCGCGGCACCTCGATCATCGTCCCTACGAGGTACTTGATCTTGACGCCGCGCTCTTTCATCACCTCGGTGGCGACGCGGTCCACAATCGCCTTTTGATCGCGCAGCTCGCTGACCAGGCCCACGAGCGGAATCATGATTTCCGGGACGACTTTCAGGCCATCTTTCTGCAGATCGCACGCCGCCTCGATGATAGCCCGCGTCTGCATCTCGGTGATTTCCGGGTAAGTGATGCCCAGGCGCACCCCGCGATGTCCCAGCATCGGATTGAACTCGTGAAGCTCCTCGACCCGCGCCAGCAACTGGCGCTTGCCGTCGAGGTCGGGACTGTTCGTGCCGGTCAGTTCCAGCCGCGCGATCTCCACCATCAGGTCCTCACGCCTGGGCAAGAACTCGTGCAGGGGGGGATCGATGGTCCGGATGGGGAGGAGCTCGGCCAACGCCGCGCGCCGATCGGCCTCGTTGACGGCGAGAATCATCCGCTGGACGATCGGAATGCGGCGTTCACCGAAGAACATGTGCTCGGTTCGGCACAGACCAATGCCGCGGGCGCCGAACGCATAGGCGAGCGCCGCTTGATCGGGGAGGTCGGCGTTCGCGCGCACACCCAGCCGTCGGAACTTGTCCGACCACGACAGGAGTTGATTGAATCGTTTGTAGATGTCGGATGCGCTGGCCTCGAGACCGCCGTCAAGCACCCGCAGAATCTCGCTCGGCTGCGACGCGACCCTGGCGATCTTCACCTCGCCGGTCAGGCCGTCGAAAGAGACGAAGTCGCCCTCCTTGACAGTCTTTCCGCGAACCGTGAACGACTTGCCCTTCTCGTCGATCGAGAGCTCGCCCGCGCCGACGATCGACGGCTTCCCCATCTGCCGCCCGACGACGGCGGCATGCGAGGTCATGCCCCCGGTGGCTGTGAGAATCCCCTGTGCGACCCACATACCCGAAATGTCGTCGGGCACCGTCTCGCGACGCACGAGAATCACGGGCTTGCCCCGACTCGACCACGCGACGGCGTCTTCCGCGCTGAACACCGCGTGACCGGACGCTGCACCCGGCGATGCCGGAAGACCGCGCGTCACCGTTGGAATGGCTTTCCATTCCTTCGGATCGAAGCCTGGCGCCAGCAGTTGCGACAACGATTCGGGGTCCACGAGCAACACTGCTTCCTTCGGCGTGATCAGCCGCTCCCTGACGAGGTCGGTCGCGATCACGATCGCCGCATAGCCGGTGCGCTTGCCGCTCCGTGTCTGCAGCATGTAGAGCCGTTCATCCTGAATCGTGAACTCGAAATCTTGCACATCGCGGTAGTGTCGTTCGAGCCGCGTGGTGATCTCCCTCAGTTGCTTATAGGCCTTGGGCATCTCCTTCTCGAGATGCCGAATCGGCTCCGGCG
>JAIVJN010000059.1 GCA_020200025.1 Acidobacteriota bacterium
GCGGATTGCCGGGCGCTGAGAGAGTGCAGAGTGCAGAGTTCAGAGTGCAGAGTCAGTTGAGAGCTCAGAGTGCAGAGTCAGTTAAGAGTGAAGAATGCAGCGTTTCACGCACAAAGCGAAGTTGCCAACACGTCGCACACCTCAAACCCTGAACCTTGCACTCTTAAGTTATTCTGCACTCTGAACTCTGCACTCTGAACTCCTCTAGCTCGTCTTCGGAACCTCAATCTTCGGCACCGACTTCGGCTTGACGTTGCCGTTGGCGTGCGAGAACTGATACTGGTTGCGCGTCATCTGGGGATGGCGCGGCGTCTTCAGCGTAATCGTGATGATTTCGTTGGGCGGCAGCGGTCGCGGATGGCGGTAGGTGTCCCCGCCAATCGGGTTGCCGCCCTTGTCGTACCAGTTCTCCTCGATCTTGAAGCCCGCGATGGCTCCCGACGAGGTGTTCTTGACGATGATGGTGGTGACCACTTCGGTCCCGACCACTTTCGTGGCAGGCGGCGTCATCTCAATCGTCGCCTCACCGCGCACGGGGGCGATCAGCTTGCGCGGCGCATCCTGCTCTGCAAACGCGACGGCCACGGCCGTGAGCCCGGCCATCGCTACCGCTGCCAACAGTCGCTGGCTCTGGCGAATCATAGAAACCCTCCGAGTCTGAGAGGCGCTCGACCGGCCGAATTATAGACGTTTTACATCTCGCCGTTCCAGTCCTCCGGCTCGGCGGCCGTGGCACGGAACACTTCGAGATGCCATTTGCCGCCGCCCCAGGGTTCGATCACCTCGGTGGCGACGACATCGACCAGCAGCTCAGCGAAGGTCCGGCCTTCGGGATCGCCCTCGAGGTGGTAGGCCGGATCATCCCACGCGAAGTTCGGGTAGACCGTCATCGTCAGAAACAGGTCGTAGCCGTCGTCGACGACGATGAGCTGACCGCACGGGCGCTTCTGCGTCGAGTGATAGATCAGGTACTTTTCGGCGCTATGCGCTCTGATATAGCGCTTGAGGGCGAATTCGCGGGCGACGATTTCCTCGACGGCGATCTTCTTGTCCCAGCAGTCCCGGCAGTAGCGTTCTTCGCCTCGGGGCTCCGAGACCTCCTTGGCGCCGCACAACGCACAGCGAGACTTGTTCGCGATCGACTTGCGAGACATACACGACGATCATACTGCCAAGGTGCAAGAGGGTGCACGCGCCGGCCCCTACTTGACCGCGGCCGCAATCGCCGGCAGATACATCTCGTTGACGTACTGCTTGAGCATGCGCCGGGTGGAGAAGCGCGGCAAATTCGACCGCATCGCCTCGCGTACGATCTGCACCCAGCGGACCGGCACCTGGCGCTCGTTGCGTTCGTAGAAGGCGGGCACGACTTGCTTCTCGAGAAGGTCGTAGAGCGACTCGGCGTCGGCGCTGTCGGTCGCGGCCAGATCGTCGGGGTTCGTTCCGCTCTCAATGAGCCATCCGTTGCGGCCGTTGTAGCCTTCGGCCCACCAGCCATCGCCGATGCTCAGATGGGGCACGCCGTTGAGCGACGCCTTCATGCCGCTCGTGCCGCTCGCCTCGAGCGGCTTGCGCGGGTTGTTCAGCCACACGTCGCACCCCTGCACCAGGAAATGCGCGACATGCAGGTCGTAATCGTCGATGAACGCGATGCGACCTCCGAACAACGGGTCGAGCGCGCGGCGAAAGACGCGCTGCAGGTGATGCTTGGCCGGCTCGTCGGCCGGGTGGGCCTTCCCCGCGAACACGATTTGTACGGGCCGCTTCGCATCGTTGAGGATGCGCGCCAGCCGTTCGGCATCCTGGAACAGGAGCTCGGGCCGCTTGTACGCCGTGAAGCGGCGCGCGTAGCCGATGGTCAGCGACTGCGGGTCGAGCATGGCGCCCGCGGTGACGACCCGGGCCGGGCCCACACGCTCGATGGTCCATCGTTGCCGGAGCCGTTCGCGGATCCACGCCAAGAGGTCGATCCGCAGCACCTGTCGTGCCGCCCACAGTTCTTCGTCCGGCATCTCGGCAAGGCGATCCCACAGCGCGGGGTCGTCGTGCTGCTCCAGCCAGTCGCTCCCCAGATAGCGGTCGAACAGATCGAGGATGCCGGGTGCGATCCACGTCGGCACGTGCACGCCGTTGGTGATGGACTTCACCGGCAGCGCATCGCCAGCACGATCGGGCCAGATCGATCGCCACATCAGGCGCGTTACCTCGCCGTGCAAGGCGCTGACGCCGTTGACGTTCGCGGCCGTGCGAAGCGCGAGGGCTGTCATGTTGAACTGGGCGCCATGGCCGCTGTCGTATTCGCCCAAGGCCAGGAACTGCTGGCGATGCTGACCGAGGTTGCCCCAACATCCCGCCAGGTGCTTTTCGACGAGGTGAAACGGAAAGGCATCGTGACCCGCCGGGACGGGTGTGTGCGTCGTGAATGCCGTCGTCCGCCGCACCTCCTCGAGCGCGGACTCGAAGCTGATGCCTTTCTCGATGAGCTCGCGAATACGTTGCAGCGCCACGAACGCCGCGTGACCTTCATTGAGGTGCCAGACAGCCGGCTCGATGCCGAGCAGCCGCAAGACGCGGACACCGCCGATGCCCAGGATGATCTCCTGCTGGGCGCGCATCTCGCGATCGCCGCCGTAGAGCCGGGCTGAGAGCTCTCGATCCCAGGGCGCGTTCTCCTCCAGGTCGGTGTCGAGGAGAAACAGACGCACGCGGCCGAGCCGGACCCGCCAGACGGCGGCAAGCACCGTGCGATCGCCGAGCGGCACCGCGGTCACGCACGGCTTGCCCTCGGGCGTCAGTGCAGGCTCGATGGGCGCATCGGCCCAGTTGATCCGCTCGTAACGCTCTTCCTGCCAGCCGTCGTTGGAGAGGCGCTGGTGAAAGTAGCCTTGCGGATACATGAAGCCGATGCCGACCAGGGGAACGCCCAGGTCGCTCGCTTCCCTGCAGTGATCGCCGGCGAGGACGCCAAGACCTCCGGCGTAGATGGGCAACGACTGGTGCAGGGCGAACTCCGCCGAGAAGTAGGCAATGGCCCGCCCGTTGAGGGGCGGACCGTGAGCGGCCCACCACGTGCCCTTCGATGACCGCGCCTGGTCCAGTGCGGCAAGCGCCTGGTCATAGAACAGCAGGTACTCGGGGTCCTGTGCCGCGGCGTGCAGCCGCTCGGGGTCGATGGCCCGCAGCATTCGCACGGGGTTGTGCGCGGTGGTGCGCCACAAGCCGTAATCCAAGCGTCGGAACACCTGGCGTGCGGTGGAATGCCAACTCCACCACAGATCGAGCGCCAGGTCGTGTAGACGATGAATGCGGCCGGGAAGGGGTGCGGCGTTCGCGAAACGTTCTTCCATGATCCACTAATCGGTCAGTCCATGCTCCGAGGAGCTACGCGCACGCGCCGACGAGCGAGGCGAAGCGCGGCAGGTCGATGTTGCCGCCGGAGACGACGGCGACGATGCGGCCCGAGCCGGCGCGACCGCTGAGCGCCGCGGCGACGGCGCAACCAGCCGCCCCTTCCGCGATGATGTGCACGCGGTCTGCAGTTCGCGCCATGGCCGCGCGCACGTCATTCAATGAGACGACGATCGAATCGGTAATGAGTGTCGACAGGAGCGGCCACATGGAGGGTAGTACCGACTTACCACCCGCGCCGTCGACGAAGGACGCCTGCCATCCGTCGAAGTACCGTGGCGAGCTGCCGACGAGCGATGCGGCCAAGGGCGCCGCCGTTTCCGGCTCCGCCGCATAGACCCGCACGGAAGGCTTCTTCGCCTGAAACACGGCGCCGATCCCTGAGAGGAGACCACCGCCACCCAAAGGAGCAACGACCGCATCGACGTCCGGCAGGTCGTCGAGGATCTCGAGGCCGACGGTGGCGTTCCCCGCAATGAACTGATCGTCGTCGAAGGGGTGCACGAAGTGACCCGCCATCCGATGCGATCGATGCGATTCGACCGTGGCCCAGCACTCGTCGTACGACGCCTTGACGATGGTCGCGCCCAATTGCGCGATCGCGCGCAGCTTCGTTTCGGGCGCCGTGTCCATGACCATCACCGAACAGGGAGCGCCGGCTTGCCGCGCGGCCAATGCGACGCCTTGCGCGGCGTTGCCCGCGCTGACCGTCCAGACACCCTTGGCGACGAGCGCCGGCGGCAGTTGTCGGATAGCGTTCCAGGCGCCGCGGATCTTGAACGAACCAATCGGCTGCAACGACTCGAGCTTGAGATATATCTCGGTGGCCGCCGCATCACGTCGGCCGTTTGGTGGAAGATCGAGGCGCACGAGCGGGGTCCGAATGGCGGCACCATAGACCGACCGTGCAGCGTCGTGGATGGCATCCAGGCTGATGTGTCGGGTGCGCTCCAAGCGCGAAATCCTATCACACAGACTTTGGTGGCGATTGCATTTCAAAAAACGAAACCGCTCTCATGTTGGCTTCGCGAGAGCGGCTGCATTTTTGGCCTCGCAATCACTCGATGAAGAAAGGGTAGCGTGATGATCAAGATCGGAGCGGCCACACTGAGCGGGTTGGCGATGGTGACGCTGTTGTCGAGCGCAATCACGGCGCAGAACGCGCGGCCACGCGCGCGAGAGATGGGAGTTGCGCCCGGCGTGTTCGCGCCCGGGCCGCTCAACGCCGTGACCGACGTGGCCGGTGTTCGTGTCGGCCATCTCACGCGCATCGAGGGCGACGCCATCCGCACCGGCGTCACCGTGATCGTCCCGCACGGCGGCAACATGTTTCGCGAGAAAGTGCCCGGCGCCGTCTTCGTCGGCAACGCCTACGGCAAGCTGGCCGGTTCGACGCAGGTCGACGAGCTTGGCACCATCGAAACGCCCATCGCGCTCACCAATACGCTGAGCGTCGGCGCGGCGGTTGAGGGATTGGCGCGTTGGACGCTCGCTCAGCCAGGCAACGAGGATGTCCGTTCAGTCAATGCCCTCGTCGGCGAGACCAACGACGGCGGGTTGAACGATATTCGCGGTATGCACATCAGGCCGGAGCACGTGACGGCGGCGCTGGCGAACGCCCGCGAGGGGGCGGTGGAGGAAGGCAGCGTCGGGGCCGGCACCGGCACGCAAGCATTCGGGTGGAAGGGTGGCATCGGGACGGCGTCGCGCCGCCTCGCAGCGACGCTCGGAGGCCATACGCTCGGTGTGCTCGTCCAGTCGAATTATGGGGGAATCCTCACCGTCGCTGGCGCGCCTGTGGGGCGTGCGCTCGGTCGCTTCGCATTCGCAGGAGACGCCGTCAACGGATCGTGCATGGTCGTCGTCGCCACGGACGCGCCGCTCGAGGCGCGCGATTTGAAGCGCGTTGCCGCGCGCGCGATCTTCGCCCTGGCTCGAACTGGCTCGTCCTACAGCAATGGCAGCGGCGATTTCGCTATCGCCTTCTCGACGGCGCCGTCGATGCGCGGACCGGTCGGCAGCAGCGGTCGCCACGCCCACGCCTCGCTTCCCAGCGACGTGCTTTCGCCGCTGTTCCAAGCCGCTCTCGAGGCCACTGAAGAAGCGGTCTACAACTCGCTATTCACAGCGACAACGGTGACAAGCAAGCTGGGAAAGGCTGAAGCGATTCCCCTCGACCGCGTGCGCGAGGTACTGCGAGCGTTCGGCATACAGTAAGTCACCGAGCCCTCGCCGCCGACCCGTGCTCCTCGCCCGGGCCGATCTCCATCAGGGTCTCAACGTCTCGGGCCAAGTCTGAAGCGTTCGGGATCGCCGGCATAGCGCGGAGCCGGCCGTGTAGCCGAGACATCCCAGCCCGGCGTCGTGTGGCCGCACCCCACGCACCGCAGCGCCACCCGGCTCGGTTCGGTGTGAAGCAGACGGTAATGACCGCCGTTCATCGAGCACCACAGTGAGCGAAGTCCACGGCCGACCCAAGCGCTGGCCGCGGCGACGATTGCCGTCGGTGCCGAGCTCGCCGTCTGCGCACTGCGGAGCCGAACGCCGAGAACGGTAGCTGTCGACATGTCGTTTACCCCCGATGGCTCCTTGTGCAAGCTTCGGACCGGATTACGTGTGCGATTGGGCGGCCGGGAATCGCTCGAGCTGGGGCGGATGAGCGCAGACGTCGGAAGGCTGAGCTGTGGGGATTATGCGCCGATTCGCCTCGGGACTGTGTGAGTGTGTAATCGACGACACACCCCAATGTTGAGCTTCTCCAGCGCTGTTCAACGTCAGGTCTGGCCAGGAGGAGAATTAGTTCGCCCGTGAGGGCGCCTTGGCCTTCCGACCTACGGCGGACGCGGCGTGAGCTGGCGTTTAGGGAAGAAGACAGCAGCCTTGCGCCCTCTACCCAGTTCGAGTCGGCTTGGGCGACGGCCACGTCCCGCAGGGCGTGCGTGTCCTCCGGAACAGCGGTAGACTTTCGCTCCCCCGATTCGCGCGCCGGCCGGAGGGTTCGAGACCCTTGCCGACGAAGGAGGATCCGTGACCTGCGAAGAGCTGATGACGCCGAATCCGAGATGCTGCCGTGGAGACGACACGGTGGACAAAGCCGCGCACCTGATGATGGTCGCGGACGTTGGACTGCTACCGGTCGTCACGGACCGATCCCACAAGCTCATCGGCGTGCTGACCGACCGGGATATCGTCGTCAAGGTCGTGGCCAAGGGGCGCGATGCGCGATCCACGGCGGTCAGCGAAGTGATGACGGGCGATCCGGTCTTCTGCGGTCCCGAGGCTCCCGTCGACGCGGCGCTCGAACGAATGGCCACCAACCAAGTGCGTCGAATGCCCATCGTCGATGCTCGCGGGGTCATCGTGGGAATCATCTCTCAAGCGGATGTGGCCACGAGGCTCGGGAAGCCAGCGCAGACCGGGCAAGTCGTGGAGGCGATCTCGGAGAGCGATCAGACGACCATCTTCATCCCTTCCATCCCCGAAGGCGTGTAGGGACCAGGACTCACTCGCGATGCTCGATCGCTGCCGTCCAAATCTCGACGTCTTGTCCCGACATGACGCCCAGGGCCCTCCGTCCATCCTGATAGCCGAGGCGCTCGACGTCGTGCAGATATTGCTCGCGAGAGAGGAGCGTCCCGCGACACACCTTTTGCTCTTGCGATCGCAACAGCTCGAGCGAACGAGCCTGTAATCGCTCGAATACGCCGCTCGGCAGGCGCTGCCACCCGTCTGAGTAGATGAAGAGAAACTGCGTGACGTGAGCGTAGAGAACGGGCAAGAGATCGCCAAAACGGCGCTCGAGACGCGGCCAGTCCAGCGTTTGGCTTCGAGCCCAGAGCAGGTGCGCGACATCAGCGCCGTCATAACGCTCGCGCTCCATGACGAACGCTTTCGACCAAATCATCTCTTCGGGCGGCGATACCAACACTTCGTGACCGAACAGGTTGGCGCGGCCTGCATGCTCGAACCAGGCGTCATCCACACCGGCCACGCCGTTGCCGGATGCGAAGATCAGGTCGACGAGAAAATCGCCTTGTGTGGCTTTGGCGAGCCAATGTGGGTAAGGCTGCGATGTCTCGAAGCCCGCACCGGCGAGCGCTTCCAACGCCTGCGGCAGATGGCTCCGCCGAATCATGACATCGAGGTCTTTGGTGATGCGCTCTTCGCCCGTGTAGCAGGAAAACGCAAACGTGCCGCCGACGAGGAATGGCACGCCAGCCGCATCGAGCGCTTCCATGGTGCGGATGCAAACCAGCTCATGCGCCTCGCCGGATCGAAGCATTGCCGGGCACGTCATGGGCGGCCCCCAAGCAAGGCATATGCCGCGCGGTACATGGCAAATCGAGGAGGTTCAGGGTGAAGGACACGATACGCATCGCCGCGCTCGGCGACCTTCACTACGGTCACTCCGGGCCGTCGCCGGTGAAAGGCATGCTGAACCGGGTTGCCGAGCACGCCGATCTCTTGGTGTTGTGCGGTGATCTGACCGACCAGGGCACGGAGGCCGAAGCACGCCTGCTGGCAAAGGATCTCTCGCCGATCGGCGTGCCCGTGATCGCGGTCCTCGGCAATCACGATGTGGAAAGCGGACAGGAACGGGTGGTCATCGAAGTCCTGCAGGCGGCCGGTGTTCACGTCCTCGATGGCGATGCGATCGAGATTCTGGGCGTCGGCTTTGCGGGGGTGAAGGGGTTTGCGGGCGGCCATCAAGATGTTCGTACAAGAAGCCGTCAACGAGGCGCTCAAGCTCGAGCGCGCGCTGGCTCGTCTGCGAACGCCACGGCGGATTGCACTGCTGCACTACTCGCCCGTGCGTGCGACGGTCGAAGGCGAGCCGCCGGAGATTTTTCCCTACCTCGGCTCCAGCCGGCTCGAGGAGCCCTTGTCACGCTATCCGGTCGACGCCATCTTCCACGGTCACGCCCACAACGGCCAGTTGGAAGGTAAAACGACGATTGGCACGCCGGTGTACAACGTCTCGGCCAACTTACTCGCCAGAATGAGTCCGCACGAGCCGGCGCCTCGCATTGTCGAGTTCGCTCGCGAGTGACCGAACGATTCGACAGCTAGGGCCAAACGCTGTGGGACGCGGTCGTGGAACCCGCGGACAACGGCAAAGCATTTGCACTCGGTTTCCACTCCATTTTCGGATGCGCATCGCTGACGTGACAACCTGGGCCCCATCGACTCAGGAGAAGAACCGAACGGATCAACTCAGAAAGGCTGCGGCGACATGAGCGAGGACTTGCGATTCGCGCTGGCGGAGGATGACCAAGTGGACGACGCCGACACTCTCGACGGCGACGATCTCGAAGACGTGGAAGACGATGATGAGGATGCCGCCGACGCAGAGGAGGTCGACGAGGACGAGGACGACGAGGAGGACGACGACGAGGAGGACGACGATGATGACGAGGACGAGGACACGGACGCCGACGCCGACGCCGACGATCCCGAGAGCGCATAAGGCCATCCGAGCCACTTCGTCGTCTCCGAACCTTCGCGAGGTGACCTGGGCATGAAGGAACACACGTTGTCGACGGCTGGGGATAACGGGCGCGCGTTGCTGGCACTCTCCACCGCTGTGATCGGCGCGCTCGCCGCGCGGTATGTCTGGAGGCACACGCGGTTCAGCTTCCGCGGCCGTGTGGTATTGCTAACCGGCGGGACGCGCGGCCTCGGCCTCGCCATGGCCCGTCAACTCGTGGACGAAGGCGCGCGCCTCTGGTTGCTCGCGCGCTCGTCGGACGAGCTCAGCGAGGTGCGCACCGAACTGCAGGCCCGAGGTCGGCGTGTGAGAACCATCCGCGCCGACATTCGCGACGCGGACACCGTCGCACGGGTTGTCGAGGAGGTCGTGCGGGAGGCGGGCCACATCGATGTGCTCATCAACAACGCAGGCGTCATCACCGTTGCGCCCTTCGCGCATACGCATCTCGAAGACTTCACCGAATCGCTGGCGACCCACTTTTGGGGTCCGCTCAGGCTGATTCGGCAGGCGTTGCCCTATCTCACCTGCGACGGCAGCGGCCGGATTGTCAACGTCTCGTCGATCGGCGGCCTGGTCGGGGTTCCCCACCTGAGCGCATACGTGGCGGGGAAGTTCGCTCTCACGGGCCTCTCGCGAGCCGCGGGCGGCACGCCAAATCGATCAAGGGGGGACGCGGGTGCTGCTGCCCGAGTCGACGCGACGCAAATTCCACCAGCCCCCCGCCTTGTCCTGATGCGCGGCTTCAGTTGGAAGGAGGCCGACCGTACGCTATAAATAGATGTCCCTGCTGTTGGGTTCGCCCCTCGTTGCGGAAGTGGCGGAATTGGCAGACGCGCAAGCCTCAGGAGCTTGTACCCGCAAGGGTGTGAAGGTTCGAGTCCTTTCTTCCGCACCATCAATCACTTCACCGCTGAGCCGTTCGCACTCGCTGGCGGAACCATCCTTCCGGCGGTGCATTGGCGGCCGTTGCTGAGATGGCGGAGAGTCGGACTCTGCGGCCCGTCGCCCTCGTGATCGAAGACGAGGCCAATATCCGGGGGCTGGTCAGTTTGCACCTGGGACTGGCTGAGGTGGACACGTGGGAGGCGCGGGACGGCACTCGTGGACTGGAGCTTGCTCGTACGAAGCAATTCGATTTGATCGTCCTGGACCTCATGTTGCCTGGCCTCGACGGCTTGAGTCTCTGCCGCGCGATCCGCTTGGACTCAGCGAACATGGACACACCGATCCTGATGCTGACGGCGCGGCAGGAGGAATCTGACAAGGTCGTGGGACTGGACAGCGGGGCCGACGATTACCTGACCAAGCCGTTCGGCATCCAGGAGCTGATGGCCCGCGTCCGCGCGCTGTTGCGACGGAGCCCTCCACGGGGCAGCGAGCGACGCGACGAGGGCGTAAAGTCGATGGTCGCGACGTCGAAGTGACCAGCCAGGAATTTCAGTTGCTGTTGCTCCTGCTCTCCCATCCGGGGATCGTCTTCAGTCGTGACGCGCTGCTGCGCCGCATCTGGAAAGACGAGACGTTCGTCACCGTGCGCAGTGTGGACACCCTCGTGAAGCGGGTTCGCAAGAAGATCGAACGGTCCGCCGAACCCGAGGTGATTCTGACGGTCTGGGGCGCCGGTTACAAAGCAGCCGATGTCTGACACGCGCTCGCTCGCCGCCGTTGCCCGTCCGCCGGCCGGCAATCGCATGTATGCTCCCGGTCTGATGGAGGGCGCATGCGACACCGTCAGAGTCGTCGAGCGTTTCTGCAGCGTTCCGCAGCCTGGGCGGCGTCCGTCGCTCTGACGCGCAGCAGCGTGGCCGCGGGAAGTGCCGCCCACCGCACGCGGCTCATCCTCCTCGGCACCGGTGGCGGACCGCGTCCGAAAAGGGATCGCTCCGCCTCTGCCCAGGCGATCGTCGTCGACGATTATCTTTACGTCATCGATTGCGGAGACGGCGTTGCGCGTCAGATCGTTCGCGCGGGGCTGGCGCTGCCGCGATTGCGTCACGTCTTCCTCACGCATCACCATTCCGATCACAACGCGGACTATGGCAACCTGCTGCTGATCGCGTGGGCGAGCGGACTGGCCACGCGCGTCGATGTCTGGGGACCGCCCCCGCTCGTGGCGATGACCCAGCATTTCTTGAAGATGAGCGACCTCGACATTCGGACACGCATCGCTGACGAGGGCCGAGTGCCACTCTCACCGCTCATCGAGCCGCATGAGCTCAATGGCGCAGGCGTCGTGCTGAAAGACGAGCGGCTGACGGTCACCGCCACGCTTGTCCGCCATCCGCCTATCGAGCACGCCTTCGCGTTCCGGTTCGATGCGCCCGATCGCTCGATCGTGATCTCGGGCGACACCAATCGGGCGGAAAGCCTGATACGCCTAGCGAGGGGCGCCGACGTCCTGGTGCACGAAGCGCTGTTCGTGCCGGCCGTCGACCGCCTGGTCGCGCGCGTTCCGAACGCGACAACGCTGAAGCAGCACATCATCGACAGCCATACCGCTGTCGAAGAGTGCGGGCGCGTCGCCGCGGAAGCCGGTGTGAAGATGCTCGTGCTCTCGCACCTCGTGCCGCCAGACGATCCCGCCGTCACCGACGACATGTGGGTCGATGCCGCGCGACGCTACTTCAAGGGGGAGGTCGTCCTCGGAAGCGACCTGCTGGAAGTGTGAGCGCCGGGACGGAGCGGACCGCGAGCCGGCACGATCAGGAGCGACCACGCCCCGCGAAGTACCCACGCCGCGATCGGACGCGGTAGCCTCGCCCTTTCACGGCCACGCGGATCGTATGGTAGCGCCCGTCTCTGCGGCGTTCTGGTGAGAAGCCCAGCATGTACTGGTGGTTCAGCTCTTCGGCAATGCGCGCCGTCGCCGGTCCCAGCTCGGAGGGTTGCGCGATGACCTCAGTGTAGCCGCCACCGCGACTGGTCATGTCACGAAGCGCCCAGGGATTGACCTCGGTCGAGCGCCGGCCGTTGGCGGCTTCGATCGCGATGGCGTAGACGAACACGTCCGAGCCCGTCAGGCGGTTGCGCAGCTCCATCAGCGAGGCGTCGCTGGCGGTATCGTCGCCGTCAGAGATGACGACCATGGCGCCACGCGGATGACGCCGCGACTCGAAGAGCGGCATCGTGGCCGTGACCGCGTCGTAAAGCGCCGTGCCGCCGCTCGGGCGAATGCCGTCGAGACGCTCGCGCAGGGGCGCCCGGCGGTCGGTCCACAACGCCGCCACTCGCGGGTCGTGATTGAACACGACGAGCGCCGCTTCGTCTTCCGGCGCCAAAAGGTCATCGAGGAAGCGCGCAAGCGCCGCGCGCGCGTCTTCCATGCGAGCGCCCACCATGCTGTCGCTGGCGTCGATGACCAGCGCGACGCTGACCGGTAGGCGCTCGCGCGTGAAGTGGGCCACGGGTTGGATCTGAGCATGCCAGCCGTGGCAAGCCCCAGCTGTTGGAGAAAACGTCGGCGCGGCGGTGAGCCAGGCATGGTCGCGAGACCGGCAGCCACTGCCGATTGTATGCTGTCGGCGGAGGGCGGAGTACAGGGTTCACGAGGTGCGACAGGTGCGCTAGGTACTTGGGTGCGGGGTGCGATGGGTGCTTCGGTGCGCCAGGTGCTATTGTGCCGATCTGCCCGCATACGCAGGGCGCGCAAGCGGGCCACCCTGATGCCTGGCCCCGTCGCACCCGCTGCGCATGCACGACGTACCTCGGTACCTGCCCGCACCTATCGCAGTATCCGCACTAGAAGTTCTACCTGCCGCCTGCCGCGCTTACCGCGTGCCGCACATGGAATGACACCAACAGCCTCATCCGCATGCGGGCACTTGCCGCGCGCCCTCGGCGCCGTCATCATGACAGTCGCGCATTCACCAGGAGAGACCATGCCCGTACAGTTGACCGATGCCGCGAGCGATCGCGCCCTTGGCACCGTCACCGACCAGCAATTCCAGGTGCTCGTCGACGCGCTCGAAGAAGAAGCCGAAGACGACACTGACTACTACATCAACGTGGATACCATCGACATGCTCGAGGCGCAAGGCAGCGATCGGGAGCTGGTGACGCTGCTCAGAGCGGCTCTGAACGGACGCGAAGAGATGGATATTCGCTGGCAACGGCTGTAGCCGATTGACGCGGTGCCGAGGGGCCGACTCCCGCGGGCGCTCAAGCCGCCGGCCGATCTGCCGATCGTGAGATCGACATTTCCGCCTCAAGCCGATCACGCTTACCGTTGCCGGGATGGCAGTTTTGTCCGAGCCGCGTGAGGCATCGACGAAATTGCCAACAAACTTGCTTGGCAGCGACCTTGCACTCCACGCCATCCCACGCTATGACACATCGTCCTCGGATCGGAGTGGCTTGTCCGGCACCCGGAGAACGGGCGGCGCTCGCCGAATGGCTCGACGCCGGGGGCTTCGAGCCGGTCGGCATGTTCAACGAGGTGTCCATCTCACGCGAGCTGGATGCCGAGGCCTTCGAGGTCTTGATCGTCGATGAAGCGCTCGTCGCCTCGGGCGCGGTGTCGCAGGCGATGCGCGCCCGCGGCACCCGACGGCCGCTCATCATCATCAGCAATCCGCCAGATGCCTCGCCCAAGCGAAAGACGTCACTGCACGCCATGACGATGACGCGTCCGGTTGCCCATGAGGATCTGCTGCTGGCGGTCTCGCTCGCGCTCGCCGAGGGTCGTCCGGCGCGCCGGTCGCCGCGGCTGCAGGTGCCGCTCCTGTCGTCGACGATCGACGGCGTGGCCTCGCAGCTCGTCGACGTCAGCGCCGAAGGTCTTCGCCTCGAGCTGTCTGAGCAGCACCGCGGATCGGTGCCGCCGTTCTTCACCGTCCGCGTGCCTGCCTTCAATGTCGTGATCATCGCCAAGCGCGTTTGGGTCGCCCGGGCCGCCACCGCCTCGTCAGGTCGCGTTTGGTGTGGCGCCACGCTCGCGAGCGGAGCGGAGTATGCCGGCGGGGCATGGCGCGCCCTGCTCGAGATGGCGCCGGTCGCCGCCCTGCCGACGCGCACGGCGAGGTTGTTCTAGCCACACGCTACGTTCAGCGGTCGCCACGCCTCCGTACGAGTGGCAGGCGGGGCTGCAGACCCGACGGAGGCGGCCTTGACCGGGCTGCTAGGGACTGGGCCGGCTTTCAATTCGGCGCGGCTGTCGGACTATAGCGCCACGACAGGCGCGAGCCCTGACCCGCGCCGCCGCTCGTAGTCCGTGATTGCGGCGGTATCGTCGAGCAGGCGGTCGATTTCGTCGCGGCCGTCGAGGAGGCGCCCTCGCGACACCGCATCGATGCCGAACGGCTCGCTGAACCCGCCATCGCCGCTCAGCCGGCACCCCTCGAGGTCGACGCACACCGTGTAGGGCGCACAGCGCGCCGCGCGATCGGCGAGTGCGGCCGCCGCG
>JAIVJN010000248.1 GCA_020200025.1 Acidobacteriota bacterium
CGACTGGATTGCTGTGCGCGGCGCACGCGTACACAACCTGAAGAACATCGACGTCGACATCCCGCGCGATCAGCTCGTGGTGATCACTGGGCTGTCTGGCTCGGGCAAATCCTCGCTCGCCTTCGACACGATCTACGCCGAAGGGCAGCGCCGCTACGTCGAGTCGCTGTCCGCCTACGCGCGCCAGTTCCTGGAACAGATGGAGAAGCCGGACGTCGACCTGATCGACGGCCTTTCGCCAGCGATCGCCATCGAGCAGAAGACCACCGGCTCCAACCCCCGATCGACGGTTGGGACCGTCACCGAGATCTACGACTACCTGCGCTTGCTCTTCGCCAACATCGGCGTCCCGCATTGCCACCAGTGCGGCCGAGAGATTGCGTCTCAGTCGCTGGAACGCATCATCGACATGGTGATGCTCTACCCGCCAGACGAGCGGATCAACGTGCTTGCGCCGATTGTCCGGGGACGGAAGGGGGAGTTCAAGAAGGAGTTGGCGGCGCTGCGGACGCGCGGGTTCACGAAGGTGCGGGTCGACGGCCAGTTCCGCGCTCTGGACGAGGACATCAAGCTGGACCGGCGGCGGAACCATTCGATCGAGGTCGTTGTCGATCGCCTCATGCTCAAGGGTGGAATCGAGCGGCGGCTCGCCGACTCGGTCGAGATCGCGCTCAACCTCGCCGACGATGTCGTCGTCATCAACACGTACGACGGGGGGGACCGGCTGTTCTCGCGGCGCCTCGCCTGCACCTACTGCGGCGTCAGTATGCCAGAGCTCACGCCGCGCGCGTTCTCGTTCAACTCTCCGCACGGGGCCTGCCCGGACTGTCAGGGGCTGGGCGCGGTGTACGATTTCGACTCCGCCCGCATCGTGCCGGACGAATCCAGAACGCTGCTCGACGGCGCGATCGCGCCCTCGAAGGGGTCATCCCGAACCTGCGCCGCCGCTTCAAGAACGGCACGTGGCTCGAACAAGACAGCCTCGAAGCCTATCGGTCGCTTCGCCCGTGTCCGGGCTGCCAAGGCGAGCGGCTGAAGCCGCAAAGCCGCTCGGTGCGTGTGAAGGACCGCACGATCTCGGATTACGTCGCGTTGCCGATCTCGCACGCGGTCGAGGTGTTCGCCGCCATCGAGCTGACCGATCGCGAGAAGCTCATCGCAAGCCGCATCCTGCGTGAGATTCGCGATCGTCTGACCTTCCTGAACGACGTCGGCGTCGGGTATCTGACGCTCGGCCGGAGCGCGGCGACGCTGTCGGGCGGCGAAGGGCAGCGGATCCGGCTGGCGACGCAGATTGGCTCCAATTTGACCGGCGTCCTCTACGTGCTCGATGAACCGTCGATCGGGCTGCACCAGCGGGACAACCGGCGGCTCCTGTCGACGCTGGCGCGGCTCCGCGATCTCGGCAACACCGTGGTCGTCGTGGAGCACGATGAGGAGACCATTCGCACGGCCGACTATGTCATCGATCTCGGCCCCGGGGCAGGCGAGCACGGCGGGCGGGTGATCTATCAGGGGACGCCGGCGCACCTGCTCGCCAACGGGAGCGGCTCGCTGACAGGAAAGTACCTTCGCGGCGAACGCGTGATCGAGACCCCGGCCACGCGACGGCCAGCGAGCCGTGGGGCGATCGTGATCCTTGGCGCGCGGGCCAATAATCTGAAGGACGTAGACGTCCGCATCCCTCTCGGCGTGCTCACCACCGTGACGGGGGTCAGCGGCTCGGGCAAGTCGACGCTCGTCAATGAGATTCTCTACCGCGCTCTTGCCCGGGAGCTCTACCGCGCGAGCGACGAGCCCGGCCACTACTCGTCAATCGAAGGAATCGAACTGCTCGACAAAGTCATTCAGATCGACCAGTCCCCGATCGGCCGCACCCCGCGGTCCAATCCGGCGACGTACACGGGGCTGTTCACCTTCATCCGCGAGCTGTTCGCCATGCTGCCGGACGCGAAGGCCCGCGGCTTCCGGCCCGGGCGGTTCTCCTTCAATGTCAAAGGCGGTCGCTGCGAAGCGTGCCAGGGAGACGGCGTCATTGCGATCGAGATGCACTTCCTTCCGAACGTCTACGTGACGTGCGAGCAGTGCAAGGGTCGGCGCTATAACCGCGAGACGCTGGAGATCCGGTATCGCGGCAAGTCGATCGCCGACGTGCTCGACCTGACGGTCGACCAGGCCCTACCACTGCTCGAGAATTTTCCTGCGATTGCGACCAAGCTGCGGACCCTGCAGGAGGTCGGCCTCGGCTACATCGAGTTGGGGCAATCCGCGACCACGCTGAGCGGAGGCGAGGCACAGCGGGTGAAGCTGTCGAAGGAGCTGTCGCGCCGGGGCACCGGGCGCACCCTGTACATCCTGGACGAGCCCACGACGGGGCTCCACTTCGAGGACACCCACAAGCTGCTCGATGTCCTGAACAAGCTCGTCGACCAGGGCAACACCGTGGTCGTCATCGAGCACAACCTCGATGTCATCAAGTCGGCGGACCATGTCATCGACCTGGGACCTGAAGGCGGAGAGGCGGGCGGCTGGGTTGTGGCGCACGGGACTCCTGAGGCGGTCGCGAGGAGCCGAAACTCCTTCACAGGCGGGTTTCTGATCGAGATCCTCGGGGGGCGTGCGCCGGCGGCGGTTTAAGGACCATGGCAGGAGCACGGGGGACAGACGGTCGTGGTACAATAGCCACACTC
>JAIVJN010000484.1 GCA_020200025.1 Acidobacteriota bacterium
CCGCTGGTCTGCTCGATGCGCCGCGCGATGCCGTACCCGTGCAGCGGACCCATCGTCTCGAGGGTCTTCAAGATCATCAACGCCAGCGTGCCTTGCTTGACATCGCTCCGGTCGCCCATGTGCGCTTCCTATTGGATAGCCATAGCATCATGGCATAGTCCCTATGGGAAGGCAATAGAAGGGGTCGGTGTGCGCGATCAGACGCCGACTTCGCGCAGGTAGGCGCGGTTTCTCGTCGCGCTCTCGGCCGGGGTCCCGAGTCCCGGCAAGACGTCTTGCTCCACGACGACCCAGCCCGCGTACGAGGAGGTCCGTAGTGCGGCCAGGACCGCTGGAAAATCGACTTCACCGCGCCCGAGCTCGCAGAACACACCGTGACCTACGGCGGTGAAGTAGTCCCACCCTTCCGAGCGGGCTGTCTCGGCGACGTGTGGATCACAATCTTTGAAGTGGACGTGCCAGATCCGCGACGCATATTGCCGGACGCACTCGACCGGATCGCCGCCGCCGAAGGTCAAGTGACCCGTATCCAGGCAAAGGCCGACGACCGCAGGGTCGGTGCGCTTGAGCAGCGCGTCGAGCTCCCATCCGGCTTCGACGTAGCCGGCGCAGTGGGGATGGAATACGGTGCGCAGGCCGGTCTCGTCGCGCACCGCCCGTGCAATCTCCGACGTGCCGCGGGAGAACACGTCCCACTGCGCCTCAGAGAGACTGTCGCCGGGTGTGATCCGACCAGCCTGTGTCGTCCGTTCCGGCACCGTCCCGTTGGCGTCGGCCAGCACGACAACCGGCGTCGTGGCGCCGGTGACCGCGGTCAGGAGCCGAGCGACGCGAAGCGCGGCTGCACGACCGCTCGCGTGGGCCTCGACCGCGGCCAGCGCGACGGGCACGAATGCGCCAACCAGCGCGAGACCCCGCTCGGCCAGTGCGTCGCGCAGCGCCTTCGGCTCTGTCGGCATGAAGCCCCAGTCGCCGAGCTCGGTGCCGGCGAACCCGGAGGCTGCCATCTCGTCGAGCACCTGCGCGTACGAGTAGGCCTGGTCGCCGCCAAACTCGAGCGCGCCCCACGAGCACGGCGCGTTGCCGATGCGAAGGGCCCCACCGCTCGGCCACGTGTTCGTCATTCGTCGTCCCACATCAGCTATCGGCCCGTGATGCGCTGCGCGACCTTCCCGTCCTCGTCAAGGAACTCGATGCTCGCCTCGCCGCCTGCATCGACCTTCAAGATGAGTCGCGCTTTCCCGTTCGCGTCGGCAAGCGAGACGGCGGCCGAACGATCGGCGTTCTTTCCGACGAAGACCCGTCGTGGCGCCGGCGGCGCCTCGCTCCTGACCTTCTTGACCGCGGCCTCGCGCGCGGTGGCGTCGGCGATCTGGTTGGCGGCGTTCAGCTTGTCGATGAGCTCGCTCAGTCGTGTCTCGGGCCGGTCCCACAGCTGCAACCCGGCGGTGCGCTCCCCGTTGTTCTCGGAATAGGTGAGCGCGATGATCTGGTCCTGCTTCAGTTGATCGAACGCGATCCCGCTCGTCGCGCGGCGCTGGCCGTCCGTCTCCTGACCCGTGTACGTCAGGCCTCCGATTTCGTCGCCCTCGTCGTTGAAGAACAACATGCCGGCCACGGGCCGCGGCCGGTCGATCGTCTTGCCGTCGAGTACGCCGGGATGCATGCGGTCCTTATTCGAGATCACCATCCGCAGCGTCCCGTTCACGTCGACGACGTTGATGCGTTCGACACTTATCTCGCCGAGCTTCTGGGGGCTCGCCGGCTGACCGAGAGCCGCCACCGCGAGAAACAGGAGCGCTCCGCCGCTGACGACGGCGTGCGCCCTCAGCACATTGAGCTCCCGCCTGAGCGAGCGTCTCATCGTTGCACTCCTACCTGTGAGATTTCTACCCATCGGACTTCCTCCGGCGCCGCAGGATTGAGCCTCGGTGACGGGTCGACTGATTGCGATCACCGACGCGACTTCTCGGCAGCGCGCCCTCCCTCAGTGGACCGGCCGGGAAGCACGGCGTGAGGTACGGCCCAGGCTGGTGGCGGCCGGGTCGGACCCGTGTTGTTTGAGCGTGAAACGTGACCACGGTGTTTC
>JAIVJN010000060.1 GCA_020200025.1 Acidobacteriota bacterium
TCATCGAAGTGTTCCAGATGGAGCGCGTGGCGGTCACCGCATGACACGGGGTGCGACAGGTGCGATGGGTACTCGGGTATTTAGGGGCGGTGAACAGGTGCGACAGGTGCTTCGGTGCTCAGGTATTTGGGTGCGGTGATCGGGTGCGAAACGTGCTGGGTGCGCGCGTCGCACCTGACGCACCTGCATCGGTCGCAGGTTGGCACCTGTGGCAGTCGCACCGAAGCCCGTGAGTACCAGTCGCACCTATCGCACCCGATTCGAGCATGCCCTTAAGTCACCGCATCGAACGCATCGCGGAGCAAATTCGCGAAGAGCTCAGCCAGATGCTCGCCACGGAAGTACGCGACCCGGGCGTGGGCCTGGTGACCATCACGAGAGTCAAGGTCACGGGGGATCTGTCGCTCACCCGGGTCTATTGGACGATCATCGGCGATGCGGCCGAGCGCAAGAAGACCGACAAGGCGCTGAAGCGCGCCTCCCCCTATATGCGGCACCTGCTGGCGACGAGGATGACGCTTCGCCGTGTGCCCGAGATTCAGTTCCAATTCGACGAATCGGTGGCGGCACAGGATCGAATCGAGCGCATCCTCCAAGAGTTGCACCAGGAGGATGCGGCGCGTGCAGCAGCTGCCCAGGGCGCCTCTCTCAGCGACCCGGCTGCGGAGGGCTCGAGCGAGCCCGAGAGCGCGGAACGACCCGTCCGGGATCCGCGCGTTGAGTGAGCTCGAGCGGATTGTCTCGGTCGTTCGCGCCGGCCGGCGCTTTGTCTTGACGTCGCATCAGCGGCCCGACGGCGACGCCATCGGCTCGGCCATGGCGGCGGCGCTGGCCTTGCGCGCGCTGGGTAAAGAGGCGACGGTGATCTTCGATGCCGTACCTCCGGCCTCTCTCCAGCCCTTTCCGGGCGTCCGCGACATCTCGGCGGCAGCCGCCGTGGATGATGTCTACGACGGCGCCCTGATCATGGAGTGCAGCAGTCTCGAGCGTACGGGCATCGTCGGGCTCGATCGCTCGCCCATCATCAACATCGACCATCATCCGGGGAACACGCGCTACGGCGCGATCAACTGGATCGACGAGACAGCGGCTGCCTGCGGCGAGCTCGTGTATACCCTCATCGCCGCGCTGGACGTGCCGCTCGATGGGGCGATAGCCACGCACCTGTATCTGGCGGTCCTCACTGATACCGGCTCGTTTCACTTCTCGCACATCACCCCGCGAACGTTCGAGATCGCGGGGCGGACGGTCGAAGCGGGTGCACACCCGCAGTGGATCGCGAGCACGCACTACAACAGCAACAGTCTCGGCCGCGTGCGCATCTTCGGCGCCGTGCTCAATCGCATGAAGGTCGACGCCACGGGACGTACGGCCGTCCTGGCCATCACCCAGCGTCTCGCGGACGAGGCGGGCGGCACCTACGACGACACCGAAGGCCTGATCAACTTCCCCCTCACGGTGAGCGAGATCGAGGCCGTCGCCTTCTTGAAGGAACATGGTCCGCGCACGTGGCGCGTGAGCTTGCGGTCCAAAGGCACCATCGACGTGGGGGCCATCGCACGCGCGCACGGCGGCGGCGGCCACGTCAATGCCGCCGGGTGCACGGTCGAGGGCGAGCTCCCGATGTTGGAAGATCGATTCTTCCAGTTGCTCGGCGACGCTGTCCGTACAGGGCAACCTGGTTGACCTCGTGATACTGGAGGTCAACCAGGTGCTTAGCACCGACACCAACGGTCTCCTCATCGTCAACAAACCCGTCGGGCCCACATCGCACGACGTGGTCGCCTGCGCGCGACGCGCCCTCGACACGCGGAAGATCGGCCATACCGGCACGTTGGATCCGGCTGCCTCGGGCGTTCTCGGCCTCGTCGTCGGGCGCGCCACGCGGCTGGCACAGTTTCTCAGCGGGAGCGAGAAGGAGTACATCGCCACGATTCGCTTCGGCAGAACGACGGACACCTACGACTCGGCCGGCGAGGTGACGAGCGAAACCGGCGCGGTGCCCGACCGTGAGTCGCTCGAACGAGCGCTGACGCAGTTCGTCGGGGCATTCGAGCAAACCCCACCGGGGTATTCCGCGAAGAAGCTCGATGGTGTGCGCGCGTATGCCCTCGCGCGCCGCAAGGTCGCGGTCGTCCCTCGCCCAGTCACGGTGATCGTGCACCGGATCGAGATCGTTCGACAGGGGGAGGCGACGGCCGACATTTGCCTGACGTGCTCCGCCGGATTCTACGTTCGGTCGCTGGCCCACGATCTCGGCCGGCAGCTCGGAACCGGCGCCATGCTCGACGGGCTCGTTCGTGTTCGCGTCGGCCGCTTCAGCCTGGCGGAATCGGTTGGGTTGGATGTCGTCATGGGCGAGTCTCGCGCACAGGTGGAGCAGCGCCTCCTGCCGCTCGAGGCGTTGCTGACGGATTTCCGCGCCGTGGTTCTGACCGAGGACGGCGTGAGAAGGGCGCGGCAGGGGCAGAACCTGGCGCCGCATGACATCGCGGCGCCCGATGCCGGTGGAACATCGTCGGACGGCGACGCGCGAGGGCTTGCGCGCTTGATGAGCCACGACGGCCGCCTCGTGGGAGTCGCCGAATGGAGCGGACCTGGTGGTTCTTTACATCCGACGGTGATTGTGGGCTAAAATCGACGACTTGTGGTGATCTCCGGATCGCCGACATACGGCGGCTTGGTGCGTCGGTTCGTCCGCGCTCTCGGCCGTGCGTGGAGGAACGTCGTGGCACTCACGAAAGATAGAAAAACCGAGCTCATCGGCAACTACCGGACGCATCAGTCAGACACGGGCTCGCCCGAAATCCAGGTGGCGCTTCTCAGCGAGCGCATCACGTATCTTACCGAGCACTTCAAGTCGCACGCGAAGGACCATCACTCGCGCCGCGGGCTGCTCAAGCTCGTCGGACAGCGGCGCCGATTGCTCGATTATTTGAAGAGCAAGAACTCCGACCGATACGCCGAGCTCATCAAGCGACTGGGTATCCGCAAGTAGCGTCCTTCTGTGCCGAGCTCACCGTGCGGGATGCAACGTTGGACGTGATGGTCTTGGCCTGCGACCGCCGCAGCGGATGCTGTCCAACTACGCCTGCAACCCAGCCTTGTGAGCTTTGTACGTCAACTCTGCGCGTTGAGCTCCGCACTCTGACCTTCCACTAGCGCTGTGGGGAACGTGACCCCAATCGAGGCTTCCATGCACAAAGTAGAATTTTCGCTCGGACAGCACACCCTCTCGATCGAGACCGGAAAGCTGGCCAAGCAGGCTCACGGAGCCGTGATCGTCCGCTTGGGCGACACGATCGTGCTCGTGACGGCCTGTCATGCCGCCCACGCACGCGAGGGGATCGACTTCCTCCCCTTGACTGTCGACTATCGCGAATACACCTACGCCTCGGGACGCATTCCCGGCGGGTTCTTCAAACGAGAAGGCAAGCCCAGCGAGAAGGAAGTGCTGACGAGCCGCGTCATCGATCGGCCCATTCGGCCGCTCTTTCCGTCTGGGTGGCGCTACGAGACGCAGATCATCGCGATGGTGCTCTCGGCCGACACGCACAACGACTCCGACGTCCTCGCCATCACGGGCGCATCGGCCGCCCTGGCTCTCTCTGAAGTGCCGTTCGAAAAGACCATCGCCGGCGTTCGCGTCGGCCTCCTCGATGGCGAGTACGTCATCAATCCGACCTACGAGCAACGGAAAGCCAGCCGCCTCGATCTCGTCGTCGCGGGCACGCGCGAGGGCATCGTGATGGTCGAGGCGGGCGCGAAAGAAGTAGCGGAAGAAGACGTGATCAAGGCTCTCGATACCGGTCACCAGGCCATCCGCGGCCTCGTTGACATCATCGACGAATTGGCGCGCCAGGCCGGTCGCCCGAAGCTGCCGAAGCCGGAGCGCTCCATCGGTCACGAGTTCTACCGCGAGGTCGAAGAACGGGTGCTGGTCCCTTTGAGCGAGGCCATGCGCATCAAGGGCAAGCTCGAAAACTACGACCGCGTGGACCAGGTGCTCGACGATCTGATTGCCTCGATTCCCGAAGGCGAGCTGCAGCGGAAGGTCGAAGCCAAAGCCGTCTTCAAGGAGCTGCAAGAGAAGGTCTTGCGCGACGAGATTCTCGAACAAGGCGTCCGTCTCGACGGCCGCCGCTTCGACGAGATCCGCCCGATCTCGATCGAGTCGGGCGTCCTTCCCCGCACTCACGGCTCGGTTGTCTTCACGCGCGGCGAGACCCAGGCGCTCGTGACAGCCACCTTGGGCACGGCCGAAGACCAGCAGAAGATCGAGATGGTCGACGGCGAAATGTGGAAGCGCTTCATGCTGCATTACAACTTCCCGCCCTTCTCGGTTGGCGAGGTCCAGTTCCTGCGCGGTCCCGGCCGTCGTGAAGTCGGTCATGGGGCGCTCGCCGAACGGTCGCTGGCGCCGATGGTGCCTGCCGAAGAGCATTTCCCCTATACCATTCGCATCGTCGCCGACATCCTCGAGTCGAACGGCAGCTCGTCGATGGCGTCGGTGTGCGGCGGCTCGCTCGCCATGATGGATGCGGGCGTTCCGTTGAAGTCGCCGGTGGCTGGCGTGGCGATGGGCCTCATCCTCGACGAGAGCAGCGGCAAGTTCGCCGTCTTGAGCGACATCGCCGGAGCCGAGGATCACTACGGCGACATGGACTTCAAGGTCGCCGGCACCGGCGAGGGCATCACGGCGCTGCAGATGGACATCAAAGTCGCCGGCATTCCCGCCGAGATCATGCACAAGGCGCTGCACCAAGCGCGCGAGGGCCGGCTCTACATTCTCGGCAAGATGAACGAGGCGTTGCCGAGCTCTCGGCAGGCCATCTCCGCCTACGCCCCGCGCATCGTCACGATCAAGATCCCGGTCGACAAGATCCGTGACGTCATCGGGCCCGGCGGCAAGACCATCCGCGGCATCATCGAGAAGACCGGCGTCAAGATCGACGTGGAGGACGATGGCCGCGTGAACGTGGCATCGGCCGACGAGGCGGCGGCGAAGAAAGCGATTGGGATGATCCAGGAGCTGACCGCCACACCCGAGCTGAACAAGACCTACCTCGGCAAAGTGCAGCGCATCACCGACTTCGGCGCGTTCGTCGAGATCATGGCGGGTACCGACGGGTTGCTGCACGTTTCCGAGATCGCCAACTACCGCGTGAAGGACGTGCGCGACGAGCTCAAGGAAGGCCAACAGGTGCTCGTCAAGGTGATCAACATCGATCCCACGGGGAAGATTCGGCTGTCGCGCAAGGCGCTACTCGGGCCAGACGAGGGTCAGGCGCCGCCGCCAGCCGGTGGCGATGCGCCGGAGGGCGCGGCGGTGGTTTCCGCCGGGGGCCAGGAGGGTGGACGTCCCGATCGCGGCGATCGACCGCGAGGGCCGCGGCGGGATCGCGGACCGCGCCGCGAGTAGCGAGGGGTAGCGGCGGGGCTTTAGTCCCGCCGGGAAGCGGGTTTCGTAGTGACGGCGCTTTAGCCCGGCCGGGGCGTGTAGGGCCCGAGCGGCCCGACCGGGCAAACGAAAGCGGGCCGCTCCCAGCGGTTCGCAATCTCCGTGCCGTTCTGTGCAGGTCCGCCCAAACAGCTCGGCGCCGCGTCGTACAATCGAGCCCATGCGTGGACGCCTCATCCTGGCTGCTCTTCTGGTCAGCGGGTTCGACGTGGCCGGGTCCGCCCAAGAGCAGCCGCCCAACCGCCGCGAGTTCGACATCGTGGCCGAGCAGTATCGGTTTACGCCTAACCGCCTGGAGGTTGCGCAGGACGATTTGGTCAAGATCACGCTGCGCAGCGCCGACCAGCCCTTGAGCTTCGCGATCGATGCCTACCGCATCGTGAAACGGGTAGGCGCGGGCCGCACCGTGGCCTTCGAGTTCCGCGCCGATCGACCCGGCACGTTCGCGTTCTACTGCAGCATGGCCAGCGATGACCGGTGCAAAGATATGCGGGGCACCCTGGTCGTCACGGGCAGGTAAGACGGGCCTCCTCGCTGATTCCCGGGTCGTAGGGCCAGCCCTGAGGCCGGTAGGACCCCCGCTGCGCTCCGGTCGGGCCGCGCTTCGCGCGGTGAGGGTCGAGAATTCCTACTGGCGAGCGAAGCGACGCCGGCCACCAAGCCGCTGAGAGGGGGCCAAGCTTGGCGAGCGCTGCCGGCCGCCGCGGAAACTGATCTGGATTGTCGGTGAACAACCCGTCGACGCCCAACGTGTAGAGAAAGTGTTCCATCTCGGCCTTCACGTTGGGGAAGCGGCCGGTATCGGCCGACCGGAATGTGTAGGGCGTCACGGTGAGCCCCTCGCCCTGCGCCCAGCGGACGAAGTCGGGCTGATCCAGCAGGATCTGCTTCGCGGGGCCAAATCCCTGCACGACGCCTTTCCACGCCCGAACGCGGTCGACGCTATCCCATCCGGCGGCGTTGCCGATGAGCAACACGACCGGGACGCCCACGCGCATCTCGGCAAGCGTCTTCGCGCTGACTTCGCTGAACGTCTGCAGAATCACCGGCGTTTTGGGATCGGCACGTGGACCGCGGAGTGCGTGCTTGTCGAGGGCGGTCGCGACCAGCGCCTCGAAGTCGACCGATCGACCGACATACACCTCGGGTGTCTTGAGCTCAGGGAAAAGACCCGCTCGGCCTCGGACGAGCGCCACGGCTTCGTCGAACGTGGGAACGCGCTCGCCCGAAAACTTCACATCGAACCAGTCGCCCGCATCGAGCCGCTTGATTTCTTCCAGCGTGAAGTCGTTGGCGAGCCACGCCCGAACGGTCTTGCCTTCCCAGGTGACGGTCGTGGCCCGATCGGGATAGATCTCCTCGACGTTGGTCGTCCGCTCGAGCGTCGGATCGTGCAAGCAGATGAGGACGCCGTCTTTCGTCACCGCCAGATCCTGTTCGACGAAATCGGCGCCCTGCTCGAGGGCCAGCCGATAGGCGGCCAACGTGTGTTCAGGCGCGTAGGCCGAGGCGCCGCGATGAGCGACGTTCACTTTGCGGGGCGTTTGCGCCTGGGGGGTCAGCGTTGCGAGTATCATCCCCGCGCCGACAACGTGCACGGCCAGCTTCTGTGCCAATCGCATTCGGGAAGTATCGCCGACTCGGCAACGCCAGTGTCAAGCAACACGAAGATCACGAAGGCCACGAAGAGAAGTGTCGAATGCTTTCTTCGTCAGCTTCGTGATCGTCGTGTGGTCTTCCGTTCACCCCGAGCGCTGTTGCCACTGCGCAGCCGCGCGAATGCGATCGCGGATCGGCGGGTGGGAATAGAAGAGCCACTGCACCAGGCGAGAGGGGTGTTCCTCGGCCAGATTCTGCTGTCCCAGCCGCCGCATCGCCGACACGAACGCCTCCGCGTTGCGCGTCGTCTCGAGCGCATACCGGTCGGCGCGTCGCTCGTGGCGGCGAGACAGCGCATTCGCGATCGGCATGAACAGCACCGACCATACGCCCGCGGCGAGCATCAGCACCGGAAGGCCGGCCGGATCCGAGATCCCGCCGAGCCGCGAAGGCCCGGCGGCCGCGGTCAGCGTCACGTGCGCGGCGAAGAACCCGCCGAAGAGGAGCACGGTCTGGAGCGCTATCGCGCGCCAGAGATCGTGGTGCACGTGATGGGCGAGCTCGTGCGCCAGCACGACTTCGATCTCGTCATCGGAATAGTCGGCGAGCAACGTGTCCGACAACAGAATTCTGCGCGTGCGTCCCATGCCGGCGAGGGCGGCATTGGCCTTGCGCGTGTGATCGCTCATGCGCCACTCGAACACGCCCGCGATGCTCGTATCGGCGCGCGACGCCAGCCTGAGCAGACGCTCGATCAAATCGGGCCGATCGAGCGGCCGAAACGAATAGAAGATCGGCAGAATCGCCACCGGGGCGAGCTTGACAATGACGATGGTCGCGATCGTCAGCATGCCGGCGGCGATCGCCCACCACCATTCGAGCGACCAGGCCATCGCGCCGTAAACCACCGCTGCGCCCATGATGGCGAAGAGCACGGCGGCGAGCGCGCCCTTGGCCTGATCGCTCAGCCAACGCGTCGGCGATTGTGTGGAGAGCCCGTAGCGGTGCTCGAGCAGAAAGCCTTGATACCAAGCACCGGTGAAGGTGGCGAGTAACAGGAAGGCGGCCGCCGCGAGAGTACCCGAGAGCTCGGCGCGGCGGCGAAGCTGGTGGTAGCGGGTGGCCTTGTCGACGTTCAATCCGCGCTCACCGTACTAGTGCACAGTGCAGAGTGCAAAGTAAACTTGCGTATCGACGAATCCGCTTGCACTGTGCACTTTGCACGGTGCGGCTTCCTATGAGCTCTGCGATCGGGCGAGCTTGACACCGCCATTCGTCGTCTCGAGGTTGACGCGCGCACCGCCGCCATTCAGCCGGCCCTGAACGAGACGGCGCGACTGATCACCTTCGGTCTGCAGCTCCAGCCCTGACACCGTGATGCCGCCGTTGACGCAGCGCGCCCGGATATGGGCGCGGCTGTCGCCGGGCAAGGAAAGGCTGACCCCCCCGTTGACGCTTTCGAGCGCGAAGATGCCCGCATTTGGCGCGGTGGCGAGCTGGATATCGACGCCGCCGTTGGTGACCGAAGCATCGAGCGCCGTCGCGCGCAGCGCCTGCCCGTTGACGCCGCCGTTCGTGCTCTTGGCACGAACCTCGCCGTCCAATCCGCTCAGGCGCACGCCGCCATTCACGGTGCGCAGGTCCACGTTCACGCCCTTGGGCACACGGACGGTCCATTTGATGTCGTGGCCGCCCATCCCATGGATTCTGGGTGCCCTCACTTCGACCCGAACGCGCGCCTCGCCCACTTCTTCGCGCATCTCGATCTTCGACAGCAGATCCGCCGCGCTCTCATCCGAGGCGCCGCGCGCGGTGCGTTCGGCTCTGACCTCGACCGATGGACCGTCACTCCCCTCGGCAGTGATCCGCCCGTTGACGTTGATGAGCTCCAGGCGCCCGCCCGGTCCCAGTGCGTACGAACGGGTCCACTCGTCCTGAGCCCGGCCGCTCGCCATGTCCAGGGAGAAGCCGCTGCTATCGATGCCTACATCGCAGGCCGCGGTACTCGAGACCAGCAGGGCGACACCGAGTATTCCGACCAGCCGAGTATTCGCGCTCAGAGCCATGGCCTACCCTTCCTCGCAACGATATACGGCGACGCGCCGGCGGGAGTTCAACGAAACAACACGAAGGAGATCCAACCTGGTTGCTCTCATGATTCGCGAGAGCAACCAGGTTGTTAACCCGAGCGCAACCAGGTTGGCTGGGTTAGTTGAGCTGTACGGAGATCAGCTTCGACACGCCCGGCTCCTCCATCGTGACGCCGTACAGACGGTTGGCGATCTCCATGGTCTTGCGGTTGTGCGTGATGATGATGAACTGCGTCCGGTCGAGCATGCCGCGCAGCATCTCCACGAAGCGGCCGATGTTCGCATCGTCGAGTGGCGCGTCGATCTCGTCGAGGAGGCAGAAGGGGCTCGGCTTGTAGCGGAAGATCGCAAACATCAGCGCGATGGCGGCGAGCGCTTTTTCGCCCCCTGACAGCAGTTGCACGTTCTGTAAGCGCTTGCCGGGCGGCGAGGCGACGATATCGATGCCGCTCTCGAGCGGGTCGGCTTCGTCGAGCAGCGTGAGTCCGGCACGGCCACCACCGAAGAGGGTGGAGAACGTCTGCTGGAAGTTGGCGTTGATGACGGAGAAGGCCTCTCGAAACCGCGCATGCGTGGTTTCGTCGATCCGACGGATGGCCTCGTTGGTCTGTGCGATCGAATCGACCAGATCTTGGCGTTGGGTGGTCAGAAACGTATGCCGCTGCTCGAGCTCGTCGAACTGCTCGATGGCCATCATGTTGACCGGCCCCACGCGATCGATCTTCGCCCGCAGCGCCGCAATCGCTTCTTCGGCCGTCATCGGACCGGACGTGTCGACGGGCGGCTCGTCTGCCTCGGCACCTTCGGCGCGCACGTCGTCATCGACGTCGTCGGGCTCGGTCATTTCGACAGCGTGGATGGCGCGTCGGTCCGGCTCGAGATCGCCGGCTGCCTCCATCCGCTCGACGTCGGCACGGATGTCGTCGAGCGTCTCACCCGTGCCGTCGAGAGCTTGTTGCGCGAGGTGGGTCAAGTCGGCGTCGGCGGTCGCGCGTGTGACGTCGAGCTCGGCGACGAGTGCCCTGACGGCATCGACGGCACGCCGTGCGTCGCGAATCACAACCTCTTGACGCTCGTTCGCGCCCTTGAGCTCCACGGCAGACGCGTCGGCCGCGCGCATGGCGCCGCGAAGCTCGTCGAGCGCGGCCACATCGACGTCCAGCAGCCGCTGTCCTTCGACCGCCGCGATCAGCAAGCGCTCGCGCTGATCGCGCATGAGGGCCAGCTCGGTGGCACACGTCTCCACGCGTTGTTCGAGCTGACGAGCAGCCTCCTCTAGGCGGATCACTTCTCTGTCCGCACCAGAGGCACGTTCGACGAGGGTGGCGTGGCTGGCGCGCGCGTCGGTGGCCGCCCGACTGAGCAGTTCGGCGGAGTCTCTTGCGTCGGCGAGCGCTCGTTGCGCTTGGGCCAGCATCGCCTCTGCGTCCCGTTTCTGATCGTGCAGCCGGCTGATGGACTCGCGTGCCTCCGTTTGACGGGCATCGAGCGCCCCGATCTCGTCGCGGGTGCGCTGAGTCTCCACCGCGACGAGCTCGGCGCGCTGGTCGAGACGCCGCTCCTCTTCCACGGCACGCTGCTCGTGGCCCTCGATGCCGACGATCAGCTTCTCTTGGCCGTGCAGCTCGCCGGTGAGCGCTGCAATCGCGGCGGTCGCACATGCCACGGCTTGCTCGAGCTCGAGCGTTGCCGTCGCGAGTTGCTCGAGGGTGGCGTGCCCGGCGGCCACTGTGTCGCGAAGCTCTTTGATCTCCCGTTTGATCGTGAGGATGCCGCGCGTTTCCGCCTTCCCGCCGCCCGAGACCACATGCGCCGCGTGGAAGACGTCGCCGTCGAGCGTCGCGACGCGAAGCCCCGACGCCGCTGCCGCCCTGGCCGCCTCGTCGAAATCGCCGACGATGAGCGCCTCGCCGATCGCCGAGCGAATCGCCTCATCGTGGCCACCGACGACGCGCACGACACGGGATAGCGTGGTCGAGTCGAGGCCTGGCGGGTCTGGTGAGTCGGTGGCGCGAGCCGGGCCGGGAGCCTGGGGGGCGCCGGATGCGACGGTGACGTCCGGCGCACCAGCTGCGTTCCTTGCCGCGCCAACGACGATGAACCCGCAGCGACCGGCGTCCTCGTGCCGGACGAGCGTGAGGCCGGCAGCGACTTGTTCGTGCTGCTCGACCAGCACATGCTGGAGCAAGTCTCCGAGACAGGCCTCCACCGCCCGCTCGTAGCGAGGCTCGACGTCGAGGAAATCCGCGAGCGCCCCGAGTTGGCCCACGTTGCCGTTGGCCTGCGCGAGGATCATGCGGGCGGCGTCGCTGAATCCGGCGCGCTGGGCGTCGAGCTCTTCGAGCGAGCGGAGGCGTGCGGTCATCGACGCGAGCTCGTGCTCGCGCGACCGCACGTCGCGAGCGCGCCACTCGTGCTCGATACGCGCGTTTGCCAACTCTGCCTCGCGCGCCGCGCGCGCGGCGCGCGTCGTCTCCAGTGCTTCGTGCGCGGCGACGAGCGCGGCGTTGGCGGCCGTGCGCGCAGCCACCGCGCGTGCGTGCTCGGTTCGCAGGTCGGCCGCCTCGGCGTCGAGGCGGCCGAGCGCTTCAGCCGCACGCTCGCGATGCGCACCGGCCGATTGAATCGCGGCATCGAGGGCTGTCACCGTGTTCACCACCGCGAACACGTCGTCACGCGCACGCTCCACCGAGCGATCGAGCATCTCGATCTGCTGCTGCGCATCCGCATATCGGGCCGCGACGCGCACGGCCAAGTCCGCGGCGTCGTCTCGGGCACGCGCAGCAGCGACGGCGTCGGTACGCCGCGCGTTGACCAGGAGACGCTCGGGCTCGCGGCGAGCCTCGAGCTCGGCGAGCTCCACGGCAAGCTCACGGCTCCGTACGTCCAGCATCGCGGCCTGCTGCGTGTCGAGAGCAATTTGCTGCTCACGACGGTTGATCTCGAGCTCGCGCGCGTGCGCGGCCTCGCGCACGCGTGTCGCCGCGACCTCGACCTCGACCAATTGAAGGCGCAAGGCCGCCAACTCGCTCTCGACAGCGGCCAGACGCGTCGAGGCCGCGGCTTCGTGCTCGCGCGCCTCGGACAATCGCGCCCGCGCCGCTTCGATCGCATCCGCCAGGGACCGATACCGTCGCGCGAAGAGCACCTTCTCCCAGCGGCGCATCTCTTCGCGCAAACGTCCATAGCGCTTGGCTTTGGCCGCCTGTCGTTTCAGCGAGCCACGCTGCTTTGCGACCTCGAACACGATGTCGTCGATGCGGGTCAAGTTGTGCTGCGCCGCCTCGAGCTTCAGCTCCGCCGCGCGCCGGCGGGCTTTGTACTTCGTGATTCCCGCCGCTTCTTCGATGAGCGCGCGCCGGTCACTGGGACGCGAGCTCAGGATCATTCCGATCTTGCCTTGCTCGATGATCGAATACGCCTTGGCGCCGAGCCCGGTGTCCATCAGGAGCTCGTGGATGTCCCTCAGCCGGCAGATCTGGCCGTCGATGAGATATTCACTCTCGCCCGAGCGGTACAACCGCCGCGTGACTTCGACCTCGCGCACCGCCGCCATCAACTCGGCGATGTGGCGCCCCTTGCCATTACCGTGGCCGTTCGACGCGCCGTCCAGTGGGACTGGGGACTCGTCGGCGCCGAAGGCCGGGGCGGACGCGACACCACTCAACCGCAGTCGCACCTCGGCGGCGCCCGTCGGCTTTCGCGCATCGGAGCCGCTGAAGATGACGTCTTCCATCTTCTCGCCGCGCAGACTCTTCGCACTCTGCTCGCCGAGCACCCAGGTGAGGGCATCGGCGAGATTGCTCTTGCCGCAGCCGTTCGGGCCGACAATGGCGGTCACACCGCGGTCGAAGGCAACCTCGGCGCGATCGGAGAATGATTTGAACCCGGCCCCTACTTCTGCCCCGCGCCGGCCCGGGCGAGCTCGGTGAGCTTTTGCACCTCGGGGAACTGTGTCAGCGCAAAGCGAGCCTGGGGATCGACCTCGATCAAATGTTGGCGGGCGGCAGCGATGCTGAAGAGGGCAACGTCGATCTCGAAGCGAATCATCGCGCGGATGAAGTCGGCGTCTTTGGCCCAGGCGGCCTCGTCGATGGTCAGCTTGCGACTCTCGACGAACGTCTTGAACTCGTCCATCATGGCCCCGTCGACGACGAAGCCGGGACGCACGACGCGGCGGTTCTTGCCCTGTGCACCTGGCCGCGTATCGCCGTCGGCCGTGAACTGTTCGGCAAAGGCGGCAAACAGTTGACGGGATAGCAACGTGCGGCTCAGCCGAGACGGGTCGAACCCCTCGTACGGACCATCGAAACGCTTGTCGGGCTCGACGCCGCCGCCGCTGTACACCTTTCTTCCCGCGTCGGTCAGCTTCAACTGATCGGCCGAGTGCGTGCGCGCGGACTGATTTTTCAGCGTGTACGTCAGGTACTCGTCGAACGTCCCATCCCATGGACGCTGAATCAGACGTCCGCTCGGCGTGTAGTAGCGGGCGGTCGTCAGCGCCAGCCCTGCCCCCTGGCTCACGCGGTAGACCGACTGCACCAGCGCCTTGCCGAACGTCGTCTCACCCACGACCAGCGCGCGGTCGTGGTCTTGCAGTGCACCGGCGACGATCTCCGAGGCGCTCGCGCTGTTGCGGCTCACCAGCACGATAAGTGGTAGGTCGAGGTAATCGCCGTTCTCCGTGGCGCGGAACTCTTCGTCGGATTTTTCGACACGGCCGCGTGTGTAGACGATCATCGAGCCACGGGGTAGGAACTTGTTGGCCATGAAAATGGCCTGATTGAGTTGACCGCCGGGATTGCCGCGCAAATCGAGCACGAAGCGCTTCATGCCCTTCTTCGTGAGCATCTCGAGCGCCTCACCGAGCTCTTCGTCCGTGTGCTCAGCGAAGTCGTCGACGCGCGCATAGCCGGTCTGATCGTCGATCATGAAGGCCGCCGTGAGCGCCGGCATCGTGATCTCGTCGCGCATGACGTCGAGCGGGATCAACTCCTCGACGCTCTTGCGCCGAAGGGCGATGTTGACGTATGTGCCGCGAGGCCCACGCAGCTTGCGTACGGCTTGATCGCTCGTCCAACCCTTGGTGTCTTCGCCTTCGATGCGCGCGATGACGTCCCCCCGGCGGATGCCTTTGGCGTAGGCCGGAGATCCTTCGAAGAGCTTGAACACGGTGATATCGCCATCGACGACGATGATGGTGATGCCGAGCCCGTAATAGCGCCCTTCTTGACGTTCGCGCATCTGCGCGTAGGTCCGCGGATCCATGAAGCTCGAATGTGGATCGAGGGTCTGCAACATGCCGTTGATGGCCGCGTAGACCAGACGATCCGTCGCCACCGGCTCGACGTAATGGGCCTGCACGGCGCTCAGGGCGGCGGTGAAGGCCTGATAGTGCTGGGGCACGCGGTCTTCGGTCGCGAGCGCGC
>JAIVJN010000249.1 GCA_020200025.1 Acidobacteriota bacterium
TCCCCCGCCGTGCCCTGATACACCCGGTCTTCGCGCTCGAAGGGCGGGATGAAGGCGGTGATGCGATCTTCGTCGAGGGGGCCGATGCGGACGCCGTTCCGCCAGTTCGGGTGGTTCAGCGGACCCGACTCTGAATCGATCGCGTAGACGAGGTTGTCTTTGATGAAGAATCCGCTGATGCGCCCGTACATGTAGCGCGACTCGAGGTAGTTACCGTCCTGATCGAAGATCTCGAGCCGGTGGTTGCCGCGATCTGCCACCCAGAGACGGCCCTTCGAGTCGAACGCCAGGGCGTGTGGCGTGCGGAACTCACCGTGGCGCACGCCGATCTTGCCCCACGACTTGACGAATTTGCCGTCTGGGGTGAACTTGCTGATGCGCGACGTGGCGCCGCGCTTGATGCCTTCGGCGATCGCCTGGTTGGTGGTCATGCCCTGGGCGTCGTGGCCGTCGGACACGTAGATGCTGCCATCGGGCCCGACGACGACGTCGTTGGGCTGGTTGAACTGGCCATCGGCAGTGCCCGGCTTGCCGGCGATGCCCAGACTCAGCAGCTTCTCCCCCTTTTGGCTGAACTTGTGAACCTGGTGTCCCTTCGTCTCCGCCTCATTGCCGGCGAAGTCCGCAATCCAGACGTTGCCCTGCCGATCCACGTGAATGCCGTGCGGCGTCACCATCACGCCCTGGCCAAAGTTCGCGAGCACTTTGCCGGTGTTGCGGTCGAACTTGAAGACGGGATCGACGACGTTGGTCTCACAAGTGGTGCCGCCGCCTCCAGCCCCGCCGAGCGTGCCGGCTCCGCAGCGCTCGTAGCCCCAGATGTGTCCGTCGATCGGATCGATGTCGAGGCCGGCTGACGTGCCCCACTTCCGGCCCTCGGGAAGCTCACCCCAGTTGCGGGTCACGTTCGGGGCCGGGTTGGGCAATCCCTCACCGGTAATGGGATTCCCCACCTTCGCGGCGGTCTGCGCCGACAACGTCACGCGTGAATCGGGGTTGCTGTAAGCCGTGAGCAGAAAGACAGCGCAGGCGCCGAACGTGGAGAGCAGGATCCGCGACGTAGGCATGACACCTCCTCGTGAGTCTCAGTGACAGTCAGTGTTCCTGAACCGGCGGCTTCACGCTCGACGCCGGCTTCGTGCCCTTCAGAATCCAGCGCTGCATGCGCCGGCCGTTGCCGGCTTCGCCGGTGTACATCCGGTTCCTCGAGTCGATCGCGATCATATGCGCGCGGATGAACTCGCCGGCCTGGCGTCCGGGCTTGCCGAAGCGGTCGAGAATCGCCAGGTCCTTCCGGCGCAGAACCCACACGCGCTGGTTCGTGCCGTCGATGAGGTAGAGCAGGGTCTGCTCCGGGTCGCGCGAGAACTGCAGGCTGAAGCCGCTCCCCGAACCGCCGGTTTCCGGACGGACGAATTGCTCCATCAGGTACTCGCCGTTCTCCCGGAACACCTGGATGCGGTTGCCGCGGCGATCCGAGACGTAGATGAAGCCGTCCTTGGAGCCGACGAGGCCGTGCAGCGTGGAATATTGCTGCGGCGGATTCGTGGGATTCACCGGGTACGTGTATTTCTCCGTGTCGTCCGGACGCTTGCCGTAGGCGCCCCAGTGCCGCTTGTACGTGCCGGTAGCCGCGTCGTACACCACGACGCGCTTGTTGATGTAGCCGTCGGCGATGAAGATCTCGTTCGTCTTCGGTTCGACGTAGAAGTTGGCCGGTCCGCCCAGGTGATCCGGATCGTTGCTGCCCTTGTTGACGCCCGGCTCGCCGATGGTCAGCACGTGCGTGCCGTCCTTCGTGAACTTCATCACGTGCATGCCGTTGCTCGTGCCCATCCAGACAAAGCCGTTGTGGTCGATGTAGATGCCGTGCTCCTGGTCGAACCACGTGTAGCCCTCGCCCGGGCCGCCCCAGGCCCGCAGCACTTTGCCCTCGGGGTCCAGCTCCAGCACCGGAGGCGCCGGGATGCAGCAGTCGGCGATGGGTGGCTTCACCGCGGCGCCGATCTCCTGCGGCGTGAGGCTCGACGGCATGTGAATCACCCACAGGTGATCCCGGTCGTCCACGAACAGCCCGCGGACGTAGATCGGTAGCCGGTCGGCCGTTGGGGACCCGGGGGCGGCCTTCGCGTTCGCGCCTTGCGCGTCGGCCACTACGGGCAGGAGCAACCCGGCAACCAGGCCCGCGAAGGCGCGTGCATGTGTCATGACCGGCGATTATCGCGCACTCGAGCCTGGTCGCTAGGCACGAGGCACGGACAGCGGCTCCGTCGCTCTTCCGGGCGGTTTACATTGCAGGACTCCTGCAGCGGCGATAGCGGCGCAGCGTTCTTGATCGACCCGTCGCACGGAGAATGGCTGCTCCGCGGGGTGGTCGCTGACGATGCACACGGTGGCGTCGGAACTCCACCAGTCTTCAGGGCACTTGCGTTGTGGGCCGATCGGAATGACATTCGCTGCCGGCCCGTTGACAATCCTGCCCGTCCTATCGGGCCAGGAATTTGGATCGCAGATTGTTGTCAACGATGTAATCGGCAAGCGGCGTGCACACACCGACACTGGCAAGCGTGTCGAAGGTGAAGTGGATGCCTCCGTATATTCGACTTCGACCTGCCTCGTCGGCGAGCTGGCGAAATCCGTTGTAGGCGCGTGTCACGTTCGGTGCGGGGTCGATCCCGGCCCATGTGACGGTGAACGGAATGTCGTCGCGTCCAAAAAAGCGGTGGAGCACCCGCGACGCCGATGCAGCGAGACACGCCAGGTTCCCGGGATAGGTGGGGTACGGGGGATTTCCGATGAGCGAGGTCCAGCTAGGGTCGGCGTCGGTCGCCGGGTTGGCATCGCGATCCGCGGCGCGGATTGCCGTGATGGGTCGCCAAAGGCCGTAGAGAAACTTGCCCGTGAAGGACACCAGCAGCGCATCGTGCACCGCCATGTTGACCAACGCGTACAACCGCGCCGTCTCGAGGCCACTAAGGCCGCGCGCTCGCGCCATGTCCCGGGCGACATTGTTCCAGACGCCCGGAAACGACAGGGTCGTGCCGACCACGCCAAACACTCTCGCAACAATCGTTTGGTCAGGCGTCCGCGTGGCGCTGTTGGCGGCGCCGAGTGTCTTGACCTCGTTGAAATCGATCGCGTACCGCTCGCTCGTCAGTGTCGGGGGCGGCTCCATCAAGAACTGCCGCGCGCTCGCGATTCCAAACCCCAGGACGTCGGGATAATGGGTAAACACCGGCGGCGCGTCAAGCGGAGGCGTCGGCTGCCAGTACCCGGGCAGTGCCGGCAAGATGTACTGCGGCGGGACTCGGTTCCACCCGTCCGACGCGCGCAGCTCCAAAATCGCCCGGGCTGCCGCGGCACCCACCTGCGAGCCCTCGCGTGCCGCCTCCGCGGGCAATCGGTTGAGCGTCGCCCTCAGCGTCGTCTCGAAAATCGCGCGCTGGTTCGGAAACAGTGCCGCCATGACGTCATGCGCGGCCTGGGCTGCGGCGGCTTCACGCGACGCGTTCGGCGATGACTCCGCGCGGGTCGCATAGGGAGTGTAGACGAAATCGATGGAGTTCAGCGCATCGAACACAGCGACGTGCATCATCGCGTAGGGCCGCGTGAAGAACACCGTCTGAGGAAGCGCACCCGTGGTGCCCACCGTGGCCTGCAGGATGCGATTCCATTCGATGACGACTTCTGCGTCCTGCGCTCGCGCTGTTGGCGGAAGAGCCACAAGGAACAGTAGGTCGCACGCGCAATTCTCGCTGAATCGCTCGTACGATTCCCCGTGCCCGTACGACCGACGTCGAAATTGTCGTCAAGTCTTGCCCGACGCGGCATGCCGGGACGCCGCCCGAGTTGGCTGCTCACAGAGAAACGCTGACGTCGACCACCGCCGGCGACCCTTCCAGGCCTCGAACCCGGGCTGGTGCGCGGGTGCGTAACCGCTATTCGAGCGGGAGCTGGAGGCGAAGCTCGAAATGCTCCATGCCGGCTGTTCCAGGGCATGTTCGAGCGGAACATCCTGACCTTCAACCCAGGCTGGGACGACAAGGCCCAGGCGGTTGGCACGCTGATACAATTCGCTGCGCATGACGTCATCCTCAACCCGCGTGCACGGCGGCTTTCATTCGATCATCGAGTCCGATCACCCGTACATCTTTCTCGACTCGTGCATGCAGATCTGGCCGGACGCCGACTTCGCTGCGGCCCACCGGCACGGCGTCACCGCTTACGGCGTCACCGCCTTCATGCCGCACGACACCTTCGAGCAGGCGGTCGAAGGGCTGATGTACTGGCATTTGATCGCACGGCGGCATCCGAATCTCTACGTCGCGCACGACGTGGCCGCCATCCGCGACGGGAAGCGTGACGGGCGTGCTGGCCTGCTGCTCTTCGCGCAGGGCGGCGACTGGATCGGCTGGAAGATCCATCGCATCGAGGCGCTTTATCGCCTCGGCCTGCGCGTGATGATTCCGGCGTACAACCGCACGAACCACTTGTGCGACGGCATCCTCGATCGCACGGAAGGCGGGCTCAGCCGGTTTGGCGGCGCCGTGGTGGACG
>JAIVJN010000285.1 GCA_020200025.1 Acidobacteriota bacterium
CCTGACGGCCATGTCGGCACCGCCGTACAACGTGACGACGGGCGTCGATTCGAACGGCGATCGTGACATCAACGAGCGCCCGCTCGATGCGAACGGCACGATGATTTCGCCATTCTCCGCCCGCGGAGACAGCTACTTCTCAATCGATCTCCGGGCCAGCAAGTCGTTCACGCTCGGTCGGCCCCGCTTCGAGGTGTTGTTCGAGATGTTCAATGTGCTCAACACCACCAACTACGGCGGATACGACGGCAACATGGCGTCACAGCAGTTCGGTCGGCCACGATTCGCACTGCCCCCATTTCAGGGACAGCTCGGACTGCGTCTCGATTTCTAATTCCGTAGCTCACTCGAGACGGTTACGGAAGGCGGGCCTTCACGGCCCGCTTGTGGCTCGAGACGGGTACGGAGGACGGGCCTTCACGGCCCGCTTTTTTGGCGCACCGTAAAGGTGCGCCCTACTGGAGGCGACTATGCGTAAGTACTGGGCTCGGCTCGGCTTTGCGGGGGTGATGCTGACGCTGGTCGTTCCTTCGATGGTGGCGCAGCAGTCACCGGCAAAGCCCTCTGCACGTGACGAGATGCTCCCCGGCCCGGGAAGCGCCTGGAGCCTGGCTGCGGTCGGCGACGCCATCATCACGCGCCGCATCGCGCCGCTCGAGACCGACGCGGATCCCCGCTTCAAGCGCATGGCGGATGTCCTTCGCGCTGCCGACGCGGCATTCCTGAACCTGGAGATCTCGCTGTTTCGCCTGTCAGAGTTCCAGGGTTGGCCCGAAGTGGAGAACGGTGGCAATTGGGAGCTGGGCCCGCCCGAAGCGGCGACCGACCTCAAGACGATGGGGTTCGATCTGTTCAACCGCGCCAACAACCACACCACCGACTACGGTGTGGAGGGCATGCGCATGACCAACGTGCTGCTCGACGAGGTCGGCATCGTCCACTCGGGGTCCGGGATGACTCTCGGTCAGGCCAGCCGCCCCGGATATCTCGACACGGCGAAGGGGCGCATTGCGCTCATCGGCTTGGCCACCACTTTCACGCCGATGTCTCGCGCCGGCGAAGCGCGCGACGATGTGAAGGGTCGGCCGGGCTTGAACGCCCTGCGTATCAATCGGAAGTACGAGGTCGACGAGGCGACCCGCGCGTCGCTGGCCAAGTTCGCCCGGGCGGTGGGCGTCAACGTGCCGGAAGATGCAAACGCGCCCTTCCGACTGTTCGGCAACGTGATCGAGCCGGGGCCGAGCGCGCGCGTCATCGAGACCCTGAACAAGCGCGATGAAGAGCGCATTCTGCGGGAGATCCGCAATGCGGCCGTGCTCGCCGACTACGTCATCGTCAACAGCCACTCGCACGAGCCCGGCAACGACTCCGTCGTGCCGCCAAGCTGGTTGCCCGACTTCGTGAAAAAGTGCCTCGACGCCGGTGCATCAACCTACATCGTGCACGGACCACACCAACTGCGCGGCATCGAGATCTACAAGGGCAAGCCGATCTTCTACAGCCTGGGCAACTTCGTCTTCCAGAACGAGACGATCGACCCCATGCCGGCGGATCACTACGAGCTGTTCGATCTGCCGCCAACGGCCCTGGCGGCCGACCTCTACGACGCGCGGTTCAAGGGTGGCGCGTCGGGATTCCCCTCGAGCCCGGTGTGGTACGAGAGCGTCGTGGCCGTGCCGACGTTCAAGGGGCGCGAGGTCACCGAGATCAGGCTGTATCCCATCGATCTCGGCCAGAAGTCGCCGCGGTCTCAGCGCGGCACGCCGCGCATCGCGGACGACGCCACGGGGCGCAAGATCATCGAGCGGGTGGCCAAGCTGTCGGCCGCAACCGGCGTGACGATTCGATATGAGAACGGCATCGGCGTTTGGAAAGCCGCCGGGCCGTCGACGATGCCGTAGCTCACAGCCGATCAAAGGCGAGACTTCCCGGGTCGTGTTTCGCCTTGTGCCTTGTGACTGCCGTCATCGGACGAGTGCGCGGATGCGCTCGAGCTCCTTCTTGGCCTTTTCGTGTCCAAGCCGCGCGCCTCACAGTAGGCGGCGATCGGCTCGCCCTCGACGAACTCCATGGCGAAGAAGGGACGTCCATCAGAGGTCGTGCCGCCGTCGAGGAGGACGGCGATGTTGGGGTGATCCAGGCCGGCAAGGATCTGACGCTCGTTGCGGAACCGCCGCACGATGTTGTCGGTGTCCATGCCGCGCTTCAAGATCTTGAGCGCGACCCGTCGCTCGAAGGCTTCGTCGGCGCGACTCGCCAGGTAGACGGCGCCCATGCCGCCGCGGCCGATCTCGCGAATGAGCCGGTAGGGACCGACGCGCGGATCGAGCCCCGGTTCGAGCGCGGCGTCGGCCTCCGGCCCAGGAAGGGGGCCAAAACGTGTGACGTCTTCGTCAGCGGATTTCACGCCGTTACGAGTATAGCCAACCGTTTCTGGAGGTGCGTCACGTGCGCTCGGTACTCAGGTGCTGGGTGCCCACGCGTTAGGTGCGTCGGGCGGCAGGGGCTCCTACGCCGATTCCGCTGGTTGTGTTCGCTTGTCGCTTGCCCGCCTGCCGCCTGCCGCCTGCCGCGTGCCGTATGAACTAAACTTCGCGCGGAGGCAATACATGCGTGCGAACGCTCTGATGGTCGGCCTGGTCGCCGTGCTCTCGGGTCTCGTGACGCCGGGAGCGGCCCAATCGCCGCCGCCCGGTGCGGCGACGACGGGCAGCGATCCGGTGAAGGTGCTGGTCGATCGTCTCGATCTCGAGCGCTACAAAGCCACGATCAAGGGGCTGACCCAGTTTGGCGATCGCCGGCAAGGCACGGACAGGAATCGTGCGGCGGTCGACTGGATTGAGGCGCAGTTGAAGAGCTATGGCTGCGCCAACACCGAGCGGCTGAAGTACACCTATACACCCCCACCGAAGCCTCCAGCCGCGGCACCGGCTACGCCAGCGAGCGCAACGCCGACAGCGGCTGGCGGGGGGCGGCCGCGCGGCCAGCGCAATCGCACGGGTGTGAACAACGATCCGATGGGGCAGCCCGACGTCAAGCTGCGCGAGCTGAACTCGCAGCCCACGACGCCGGGGCCGCGCGAAGAGGTTTACTGCACCAAGATCGGCACGACGCGGCCGGATGAGATGTACATCGTCGGCGGGCACATGGACGGCCACGGCTGGGGAGAGGCGGCCAACGACGATGGGTCGGGCACGGCGCTCGTCATGGAGCTGGCGCGCATCTTCGCCGCGCCCGACGTGCACACCGAGCGCTCGATTCGCTTCGTGCTGTGGAACAACGAGGAGACCGGGCTCAACGGCAGCCGGGCCTATGTCGAGCAGCGAGCGCCGTTACAGGGCAAGGAGGAGCCGGCCGGCTCGGGCCGCTACCCGGAGCCGAAGTGGCTGGGCATGATCCAGCACGACATGATGCTGTTCGATCACGGCATGCCGCGCGCCGACGGCACGATCGACCCGGAGCAGCGTCCGGAGGCCGACGTGAACATCGAGTTCCAGTCGAGCTCGAAGATGGTGGCCGAATCGCAGAAGCTCGCGTGGACGCTGCACACGGCCAACAGCAAGTATGCGACCGACTATCCGGCGCAGGTCGGGCCCCACATGACCAATACCGACTCGACGCCGTTCATGGATGTGGTGGCGGCCGTCAGCTTGCGGGAGAACGAGCGCGGCGTGCACATCGGCAGCGGATGGGATCCGCACTGGCACCAACCCACCGACGTCTTCGCCACGTTCTCGGATCAAGATTTCCGGCTCGGGCTGAACGCGGCGCAAACGACGCTGGCGGCAGTGGCGCAGTTGACGGGCGCGACGATCAAGTGAGCGGGTCAGGCAACCTGGTTGCTCTCGAGAGGGCAACCAGGTTGCCCGTTGCATTTTCTACGACCATGAGCACAAAACGCGCCTTCTGGGCCTGTGCCGGCGTGCTCGCCCTGGCCGTCATGTTCATTGCCGGCTGGGTCACCGCCCGCACTGGAATGGGCTCACGCATCGATGACGCCTCGCTGACCGATCGCGAACGGGCCTTCACCGAACAGATGCGCGGGGCGACGCTCGTCGGCTACTTCACCGTCGCCGGGCGCGAGGATCAGCCGGGACGTCCGGACCGCTACGACATCGCCAGCGTGTCGAAGGTGGGCGAGGATCTCTGGCAGTTCAACGCCCGCATGCGCCACGACGACTTCGACGTGACGCTGCCGATGACGATCCCCTTGCGCTTCGTCGGCGACACGCCGATGGTCATGATGACCGACTACAGTCTCCCGCCGCTCGGCACCTTCACGGTGCGCCTGTTTTTCTACGACGATCGGTATGCTGGGACCTGGCAACACGGAGCAACGGGCGGATTGATGTACGGTCGAATCGAAAAGTAAACGCGCGCCTGCCGCCCGCTACTCTTCCCCCCACTGCTCGAGCTGTGCCCGCGCGGCGTTGACGTCGCGCACCGTCCGGGCGCGTGTCATCTCCGCTCCGGAGCCGGCCTTGGTCGCCTGCGCCAGGACCCGCCGCGCCTCGCGCTCCTGCTGGCGCGCAGCTTCCAACCTCTGCTCGAGGTCGACGACTTCCGCCGCAGCGGCCTCGAGCGCTGCGCGGGCACGCCTTTCCAATTTCGCCTTGTCAGCCGCGTCGGCCTCCGCGCTTTTCAGCGCCTGCTGACGCGCGGCGAGCTGCGTTTTCGCCTGTGCCAGTCGCGCCGCTCGGTCCCGTGCCGCAGCCTCGGCCTGACGCGCCCGATTCTCATCCGTCTTCGATCGGGCCGGCTTCGGCTCGCTGCGCGACACGATGACCGGGCGCGGCGGCGCTGGAGGTGCCGCTCGCGGCGGCGGGGCGACACCAGCGAGCGCGCTCAGCGCATCGAGGCCTGTGGAGTGCAAGTCCTTCGTCAAGCGTCCCAGCGTGACGTCCGGTGGCGGACCGCTCGATGCCAGGGCATCGAGGGTGCCGGCGATCCGGTATCGCATTTCCGGCGCGACGGCGTCCGGCCCTCCGAGTACCTCGATCGCTGTTTCGATGACGGCGTCGATGGCCTGCTGGCGGGCCTCGGCGGCAGCACGCACGTCCGCCGCCGAGCCGGTGGCTCGCTTCACGTGAGCATTGCGCAGCGCCGTGCCCGATTCGAGCATGGCCCGAAAGGCCGGACGATCGCGCCACCACGCCTGGTTGATCGCCCACGCCGTCACGCCAGGCTTCGCCAGCGCCTTGATGCGATCGGCGCCCTCACGATTCCCTGATTTGCGAAGGTCGGCCACAAGAGCATTGCGCTCGACGACGAATTGATCGAGCGCCGACTGATACAAGCGATCGATCGCCACCTCGATCTCGGCGTCCGGCTTCGCGCTCACGACCTCTTATCCTTTTGCCTTCCTGAGAGCATGTGAGGCTTCGAGCGACGAGGCCACGATGAACACGAAGACAAGACACCATTTCTCCCTCCGTGAGCTTCGTGGCTTCCTCGTCCGCCCTGGTGCATTGCGTGGTTGGTCGATGTTCGAGAGCGGCCGGCCTCGGGGAGCCGCCTGCTACTGCCAACCGACGTGTTCGGGGCGCCAGTGACGTGATTCGTGCGCCCGGACGCGGTCGGGGCGGGCGAACAGTTTGACCAGCACGACGCCGGCGAGGAATCCGCCGACGTGCGCCCAGAACGCCACCCCACCGCCCTCGCCGCCGATGCGAGTGAAGCCACCGAGCACCTGCAAGAGCATCCAGTACAGCAGCATGACCCAAGCGGGCAGGGCCACCGAGGTCATGATGAAGCCAAGCGGCACGAACGTGAACACGCGCACCCGCGGATAGAGCACCAGGTAGGCCCCCATTACACCGCTGATCGCACCCGACGCGCCCACCATGGGGATCGCCGAATTGGGCTCGACAAAGACCTGCAGCAGCGCCGCCGCAATGCCCGAAAGAAGATAGAAGGCGACGAACCGTACGCGCGTCATCGAATCCTCGATGTTGTTCCCGAAGAGCCACAGGAACCACATGTTGCCCAGGAGATGCATCCATCCACCGTGCAGGAACATGGACGAGATGACGTTCCAGGGTTGCGGACCTGGATCGGCGATACAGACGAGGCCCTCGTCGAGCGGGAACCGAGACCCGGGAGCAAGCAGGCCGGTCAGTTCGCCGGGAATCAGCCCCAGATTGCAGATCGAGCGCGCCAGCGGAACCGTGGCGCCGGCACCCTGCACGACGATCCACGCCACCACGCAGACGATGATGATCGTCATCGTGACGACTGCGGGCCGCTGCGTTTGGTTCTCGTCGTGGTAGGGGAACACGAGGCCTCCGGAAGCGTGCAGTGTATCAGGCGTTCAGGCCACGCGGCGCTTGGCGGATTCGGTCGACCTGAAGTAGCCTTACGTTTGGCCCAGACTGCTTCGATGCCAGCCTCTCCGCTCGAGTTGAGCCTCGAGATTCGACCCACGTCGCGATTCGATATCGTGAACGTTCGCCAACAAGCCGAGGGCGCCGCCGATCTCGCGGAATACCCGCACCACCTGTATTGTTCCTTCCACACGACTGCTGGATTTCTCGAGCAGAGCCTGGTGTCGCGCCTCAATAACGGCCCCGGTGGCATCGGGCCATACATGCGCGTGTTCCAGACGATGTTTCCGCGCGGGGCGGGATATCGGCACGACGACCTGCACCTCCGCCAGGAGCTCTCCGACGCGCAACGCCACGTCGAGCCGCGTAACGCCGATGCGCACCTGGCGTTCATCGCCGCCGGGCTGCGCACGTGCGTGAAGTACGTCAACCGCCCCGGCGAGCCGGTCTATTTCGTCGATCTCGACGGCCTTGATGGCGATCGCCAGCGGCGGCGAACGGCACGCATTCTCGGCTTCGAGCGTGAGGAAGTGGTGGCGCGCGATCGCCTCCACGTCCCCATGTCATCGCATCCGCTCGATTCGGTGAGCCTCAAGGATCCGCGAATCGGGTTGTATGCTGGGCTCGACGACCTGATTGCGCGGCACGGCGTCACCAAGGGCCGCATTCGTCTCTTTCTCGGCGCGGGCGAGGATCAAGCGGCGCTCACCATCAACGAATACGAGACGCTCCTGATGCGTCACGATCTGGTGGACGTCATCCGCGATCCGTTTCGCTTCATGGCCGAAAAGGGTCGCAACCTCATCGCCGATCCGTGGGCCATTCCGGCCAAGGCGATCGATTACGCCAAGTACGACTTCGTGCGGCTCTTCAACCAGATCTGCGATCTCTTCCACATCAGCGAGTCGCGCGTCGAGGATCTCGCGGCCCGCCTCATCGGTCTGCCCGCCCGCCGTTTCCTCCGCATGAAGCGGTCGGTCAGCCTGCTCGTCTCCGATCAGGACAGCCCGGGCCGTGGACGGATCGTCGAAGGGGCCTACCAGTGCCCGATTCTGGTGCAGTGGCGCAAGGCCCACGCCGATCAGCGCGTCGTCGGCATCACGCTCGCGCGGCTGGAGTAAAGAGATACTGCGTCCGGTTGCCTTACGCCCCCGTTTCGTTGTTACTCCACCATCGCGACGACTTCGCCGCGCTCTCGTTCCGTCAGGTCCCACGTCGTCGCTGCGACATTCGCGCGCACCTGTTCGGGTGAGGTGGCGCCGGCGATCACCGAAGCGACGATCGGCTGAGAGAGCAGGTATCCGAACGCGAGCTCGAGGAGCGTGTGGCCCTTCGCCGTAGCGTAGCGGATTAGCGCCTCGACCGTCTCGAGCTTGCCCTCGTCGGGCGGCCGGCCGGTGAGCCGAGTGCCGGACGGGGTGGGCTGTCCCTTCCGGTGCTTTCCCGTGAGCAGGCCACTCGCGAGCGGGAAGAACGGGATGAAGGCAAGCCCGAGTCGCTGACACTCGGCCAGCACGTCACGTTCCGGTTCGCGGTGCAGGAGGCTGTACTCGTTCTGCACGCTTACGAACCGGGCACCTCGGGCGGCGTCGTTCGCTTCGCGCACCTGCGCCGCGCTGAAGTTCGAGCAACCGATCTCGCGCACCTTGCCGCCGCGTACCAGGTCGTCGAGCGCCCCGAGGGTCTCGGCAATCGGCACGGCGGGGTCGGGCTTGTGCAGTTGATAC
>JAIVJN010000061.1 GCA_020200025.1 Acidobacteriota bacterium
GGAGACGACCGTCACCCCGTCGAGCTCGCGTGCCCGTCCGTAGCCGCGGCTGAGGATGGCCGGCCGCTCGCCGCGCGTTATCAACCACTGGGCGATCGCCGCCACAACCGGGGTCTTGCCCGTTCCCCCGACGACGAGGTTGCCGATGCTGATCACGGGCCGATCGAGGCAGCGGCGCAGTGCGGGATGGCGCTCGATCCAGCGGCGCCGCGCAAGGGCAACGGAACCGTAGAGGCGATCAAGCAATGGGTCGAAACGGCCGTACGTTGGACGGCAACGTTGCCGGTGGCGGGAGCAAGGCGGACAGCACCTCGAGCGTTCTATCCTTCGCTCCCCGATTGGCCTCGATCAGCGCACGGGCTGCGGCTCCGAGACGCGCGCGCCGCACCGGGTCGGTCATGAGTGTCACCAGCGCCGCGTCCAGTGACTCGCCGGCGTGGAGCTGTACGGCGGCTTCATTGGCGAGAAAGGTGCGTGCGATCTCCGCGAAGTTCTCCATGTGTGGTCCGAAGATGATGGGCTTGCCGAAGACGGCCGGCTCGAGAATGTTGTGACCGCCGGTCGGCACCAGACTGCCGCCCACGAAGACGACCGTGGCCAATTGGTAGAGCGTGGCGAGCTCGCCGATGGTATCGATGACGACGACGTCGCTGCGCGGCTCTGCATCGATGGGCAGCTCCGTCCGTCGCAGCGTCTTGTACCCCTCGCTTCGGCAGATCGTCACAACGGCGTCAAAGCGCTCCTGGTGACGCGGCGCGACGATGAGGAGCGCGGTCGGGGCGACACTCCGCAGGCGGCGAAACGCATCGAGCACGAGCGTCTCCTCACCGCGCATCGTGCTGCCGGCGACGATCACCGGTCGCCCGGCCGACATGCGGAAGTAGCGCAGCACCCGATCGCGCACCCGTGTTTGCAGGCTGGGCGTGGCCGTGTCGAGCGCATCGAACTTGAGACTTCCGGTGACGATGACGTGCGCGGGATCCGCTCCGAGGTCGACGAAGCGGCGGGCTCCCTCCTCGCTCTGGACGCAGAATCGATCGATGTCGGCCAGGACACGCGTCATGAACAATCGAACGAGCCGATAACGCGGGTACGATCGCTCGGAGATGCGCCCATTCACGATCGACGTCTTGATGCCGCGCGCGCGGCACTCGCGCAAGAGGTGCGGCCAGATTTCGGTTTCGACCATGACGAAGAGCCGCGGGCGCACGAGATCGAGCGTGCGACGGACGAAGATGCCGAGGTCGAAGGGAAAGTAGAACACGGCGTCGGCGTCCGGCACTTGCCGCCGTGCCACCTGCTGTCCGGCCAGTGTCGTCGTCGACACGAAGACTCGCAGGCGGGCGTGACGCTGGCGCAGATCCCGAACGAGCGGCCGGATCGTCAGCACCTCGCCTACCGACACCGCATGGATCCAGATCGACTCGTCGCCGTCCATGTTGAACGACACCGGCAAGTAGCCCATTCGCGGCGCGAGGCTCCCGACGTACTTCTTGTAGCGCATCGCCTGGTAGCCGAACCATGGCGAGACGAGGACGAAAAGCCCGAGCATGAGAAGGCTGTAAAGGAAATACATGAAAGGACTTACAACCGCGTGAGTATAGCCCGTGCATTTGCCGGCCCGCAAGGCCGCGGCATGTAGAATGGTGTGTTTTGCACGGCTGCCGAGGAGACGGTCGGGCATCTCGCGGAGGAGAGCGATGGCTATCAAGGTTGGGATCAACGGGTTCGGGCGAATCGGCCGCAACATCATGCGGGCGGCGCTCGACAGGGAGGACATCGACTTTGTCGCCGTGAACGACATCACGGACGCACCGACGCTCGCGCATCTCCTCAAATACGACTCGGTGCAAGCATCACATCATCTCGAACGCCTCGTGCACGACGAATTGTCTTGCGCCGCTTGCCAAGGTGCTGCACGACAGCTTCGGCATTCGCAAGGGCTGGATGACGACGGTCCATGCCTACACGAACGATCAGAACCTGCTGGACTTGCCGCACAAAGACTTGCGGCGGGCGCGGGCCGCGGCAATGTCCATCATCCCGACAACGACTGGCGCTGCTGTGGCAGTGTCCGAGGTGCTGCCGGCGCTCAAAGGACGCCTCGATGGCATCGCGATGCGCGTGCCGACACCGAACGTCTCGGTCGTGGACCTCACGGCACTCCTCGAGAAGAAGACGACGGCCGATGACGTGAACCGAGCGCTGCGCGAGGCCGCGGCGGGTCCCTTGAAGGGCATTCTGGAATTCTCGGAAGCGCAACTGGTCTCGATCGACTTCCGTCGCAACTCGCACTCGTCCATCGTCGACGCGGCCTACACGAAGGTCATGGACGGAGACTTCGTCAAGGTGCTCGCCTGGTACGACAATGAGTGGGGCTACTCCAGCCGTTGCGTGGATCTCGTGGCAAAACTGCTCTAGCCAAGAAGAACACCTTCGTGCTCTTCGTGTTGTTCATCTTTCGGAACACGTCCGCATGCCCAAGCTTTCGATTCGCGACTTCGACCTGAACGGCACGCGGGTCTTCGTTCGCGTGGACTTCAACGTTCCGATCAAGGCGGGCCGCATCACCGACGACACGCGCATCACGTCCGCGCTGCCGACGATTCGGTTCGCGCTCGAGCGGGGCGCCACCGTCGTCCTGGCATCGCATCTGGGCAGACCGAAGGGCAAGGCCACTCCAGAGCTCAGCCTGGCACCGGTGGCCGACCATCTTGCGCACCTGCTCGGCCGGCCGGTAGCCTTTGCCCACGACTGTGTGGGCGAAGAGGCGCGGCGGATCGTCGCGGCCGCGCATGCAGCCGACGGTTCGCGACTGGTGCTGCTCGAGAATCTGCGATTTCATCCGGAGGAAGAGAAGAACGACGACGACTTTGCGCGGAGTCTCGCGGATCTCGCCGACGTCTATGTCGATGACGCGTTCGGGGCCGCGCATCGGGCGCATGCCTCCGTTGCCGCTATCGTCGGCTACATGGCAAAGGCGGGCGCGGGCCTGCTGATGGAAAAGGAGCTGCAGTATCTGGGCATGGCGCTCGGAAACCCCGAGCGGCCGTTTGTCGCCCTTCTCGGCGGCGCGAAAGTGTCGGACAAGATCGAGGTGATCGAGAATCTACTCGAGCGCGTGGACCGGCTGCTCATCGGCGGGGCCATGGCCTACACGTTCTTCACCGCGCTCGACATGCCTGTGGGCCGCTCGCTCGTCGAGGTCGACAAGCAGGACGCCGCGCGCTCGATCATGAGCCATGCCCAGACCCGCGGCGTGCAGCTCTCGCTGCCGGTCGATCACGTGGTGGCCGAACGGATTGAAGCCGGGGCCCCGATCCAGACGTTGAAGGTGAGCGACCCGACGATCGGCCAGCGCATGGGCCTGGACATCGGTCCCGAGACGATTCGCCTCTTTGCCGGTCTGCTGCGTGACGCGCGCACCATCGTGTGGAACGGGCCGATGGGTGTGTTCGAAGTGCCGGCGTTCGCCGCCGGCACCATGGCGATCGCCGAAGCGACGGCATCCGCGGGCGGGACAACGATTGTCGGCGGCGGCGATTCGGTGGCCGCGATCAACGCGTCCGGCGTTGCCGATCGCATCACCCACATCTCGACTGGTGGAGGCGCCTCGCTGGAGTTCCTGGCCGGGCACACGCTGCCGGGTGTGGCGGCCTTGCCAGACAAATAGAACTGGCGCTTGGACCACCACGGCATGAGGACAATACGAGGAACACGAAGTCTTGACGGTTGATCGAATTCTTCGTGACCTTCGTGATCTTCGTGTTGTCTTTTTTTCTCGAACGGACACGTGAACTGACATGCGCATTCCACTCATCGCCGGTAACTGGAAGATGCACAAGACGGTGCACGACGCGGTCTTTTTCGCGAAGGAGTTCAGGGGTCTGGTCAAAGACCTGACCGGCGTCGACATCGTGATTGCGCCTGCCTTTCCTGCCGTGCACGCAGTGGCCGAAGCGCTCAGGGCGAGTAACGTGGCCGTGGCCGCGCAAGACGTCTACTGGGAGCGGGAAGGTGCGTTTACCGGGGAGGTCAGCGCACCCATGCTTGCCGACGCCGGGGCCGAATACGTCATCCTCGGGCACTCCGAACGGCGCACCCTCTTCGGTGACACGAATGCCACCGTCAACCGCAAGCTGCATGCGGCCGTCGCGTCGGGACTGACACCCATCGTGTGTGTCGGCGAGACGCTCGCGCAACGCGATGCCGGCGAGACCCTCGTCGTTCTCGATCGGCAGGTGAAAGAGAGCCTCGACGGCGTCACCGGCGAGCAACTGAGTACGATGGTGCTCGCCTATGAGCCGGTGTGGGCCATCGGCACGGGCCGAAATGCCACGCCCGACCAGGCTGCCGAGGCGCACACGCACATCCGGCAGCGGCTGCGACAATGGTTCGGCATCGACTCGGCCGAGCAGTGCCACATCGTCTACGGCGGGAGCGTGAAGCCCGATAACATCCGGCCGCTCGCCACGCACATCGACGTCGACGGGGCGCTCGTCGGAGGCGCCAGCCTCGAGGTTCGCGGCTTTGCCGACCTCGTCCGCAAAGTAATTGCCTGAACGAGACGGGTCTGGTGGGCTCTTGTCGAGCCGACACCAAACCCGGTCATCTTTCCCTAGCGAATGTTGCCGTTCACCCCGTTCGGAAAGAATGCGCCGCCGACGGCGAGGACTTGCGCCGGCGTCCGGATGTTGCTCAGGCCGTCGCCGTCCACTTGGAACAAGCGGCCGCCGGGCGACATCAACGGCAGCACATCGATGCCGTCAAGTGCCGGCACGACGACACGGTTGTCCGAGACCAGGAGCCGGAGCACGCCGGCGTGCTGCGCTTCGGTGAGCGCAATTCTCGCCGCGCGCTCGAGGATCGCCCGGCTCGAGATGGCGGCTGCCGCACCCCCATATGCGCTGACCCCGAGATCTTCGAACGCGCGGGCGAGCGTCAGGAACTCGTTCTGGCTGCGGAAGCCGATCCCGAGCGCTTCGAGGTTGATGGCAGGCTTGGCGACCGCCGCCGAACCGAGCGCGGTCCTGAGAAAGCGCACGTGCTGCAGCTCATCGAGGGTGATGTGGTCCGCCACCGTCCTCGTCCGCTCGTCGAGCGCCACTCTGCCGCCACCAGTCGTTGCGCCGCTTTGACCGGTACCTGTGACGCTGATGCCGGCGTCAGCGATACGGCGACCAGTAGTGGCGATGTAGTAGAACTCGGCCTCGAGATACTCCAGATTCAACGCAAAGTTCAGGATGTCAACATCCGTGACGCTCTGCGCCTGGACACTGTTCGCGCTCCCCATCATCATCGCCGCGCCGCCTGCCCACAGACCAGCTCCGATGGTGCGCTTGGCAAACGCGCGACGACTGACCTCACTCTCGACAAGATCGTGCAGAACTTCGGCCTTGTTCATGACATTAGTCTCCCCTTCGCCGGCACTTCGTGAACGAAGTGACGCGATGCAACGGCACACCTCGGCGCCGCGCGTGACGCCGTTGACCACACTTCAGTCATTCTCTCTACGCGCCTCGAGCGACTTCGGATTTCACGGCAACGTCGAGGCGGCCAACGGTCGTTGATGAGGTAGGACCAAATCAATCGGCTATGCTGATGCGGCGTGAGCGGAACGGCAGAAGACGATAGCTACGCGGTGACGTGCATCACGAAGGGCGAGGCGTCGGGCCTCGAGGCGCTGTACGATCGGCACGCCACCGCGATCTACTCGCTCGCGCTTCGAATCGTTCGTGACGTCGGTGAGGCCGAAGACGTCACGCAAGAGGTGTTCACTCAGGTCTGGGCCAGTGCCGCGCGCTACGACGCTTCGCGCGGGTCTGTGGCCGCCTGGGTCCTCGTCATCGCACGAAGTCGCGCCCTCGATCGCTTGCGCCGGCGTCGAATCGTGTTGAAGCCAGGTCTCGATGCCGCCCGCCTCGACGAAATCCCTGATCCGAATCCCAGCGTAGAGCTAATAGCAGCGACCGATGAGCAGGTTCGGGCGGCGCAGTCCGCGCTCGCCACGCTCCCCCAGCACGAGAGAGCTGCGCTCGAGCTGGCGTACTACGAGGGTCTCACGCAAGTGGAGATCGCCGAGCGGACCGCTACCCCGCTTGGCACAGTGAAGACTCGCATTCGCAACGGGCTTCGGCGCATACGCGAAGTCATCACGACGGGCGAGCCTTTCACGAGTCACGAGCCATGACGCACGACGCCGCGCTCGACGCGCTGCCTCTCTTCGTGCTCGGGATGCTCAACGAGCCGGCAAGAGCCGAGCTTGCCGAGCATCTACGGGACTGCGCGTCGTGTCGGCTGGCGCTCGTCAACCAAACACGCGCACTCGACGCGCTCGGACGCGCCGTTCCTCAGGTGCAGCCGCGGCGCGAGTTGCGCGATACGGTATTGAGCTCGATCGTTCCCTCTTCATCGCAATCACCGGCCGTCGCTTCCGCACGGCGTGGCGAGAGAACCCTCTGGCCATGGGCCGCATTTGCTGCCGCGGCGCTCCTCGCCATCGTCACGACCGTGAGCCTGGTCCGTGCACGATCCGAGCTGAACCAGGTGCGATCCGAGCTGGCGGCCTGGCAGACACGCGTCGCCGAGGCCGAACAGCGCGCCGTTCAGGCGAGCAGCGAAGCCACCGTGCAGCGGCAGGCCGTCTCGGTCTTGACCTCGAGCGACCTCATCGAGGCGTCGTTGAGTGGCGTCGCGCCAGCAGGAGGCGCACGCGCGCGCGCATTTCTGAGCCTGTCTCGTCGTGCGCTCGTCCTGAGTGCGCAAGGTCTTCCTCCGCTCCCCGCGGGACGTGTCTACCAACTTTGGGCGGTGGTCGGTAGCCGGGCGGTGAGTGCCGGGCTGTTCACGCCCGATGCCGAAGGGCGGGGACAGATCATCGGCCGGCTGCCGGCGCTCGACGCCGCACCCGCAGCGCTGGCGGTCACACTCGAGCCGGAAGGCGGCGTCGATCAACCGACCGGCCCCAAGTACCTGATCGGCGCTCCCCTCGGGTAGCTTCCGAGATCCAAAACACGATTCGGTGCGTAAACCTATCAGCGCGAACGAATTCGCGCAGGAGGACTACATGCATCGATTCATTTGCGGCGTGGCTCTGGCCGCGCTGACACTCGTGGGCACGACAAGCGCTGCGTCTGCGCAGGGCATGGGCAGCGGCGAAAAGACCGTGATGGTGGGGGGAGCGCCGATGTATCCGTCGAAAGACATCATCGAGAACGCGATGATGTCCAAGGATCACACGACGCTTGTTGCGGCGGTCAGGGCCGCCGGACTCGTCGAAACGCTGAAAGGTCAGGGCCCGTTCACGGTCTTCGCGCCGACCAACGCGGCCTTCGCTGCGCTGCCAACGGGCACCGTCGACACGCTGCTGAAGCCGGAGAACAAAGCCAAGCTCACGTCCGTGTTGACCTATCACGTCGTTCCCGGACGCCTTGACGCCGCAGCGCTGATGGCGCAAGCCGAGAAGATGAACGGCAAAGCGATGCTGAAGACCGTCAACGGACAGGAACTGACCGTGATCGCGAAGGACGGTAGCGTGATGCTGCAAGACGGTCAAGGCAACATGGCGCGCGTGACGACGGGGGATGTGTATCAGTCGAACGGCGTCATCCACGTCATCGACAAAGTGGTGATGGCCAAGTAACGCGGACGTCGCCGCGACCGCTCCCGGTTGCGGCTTGTCATACGCGGAATCTCGGATCGACTCCGAGGTTCTGCGTCGCCCTGAGGGCTGCTGTGCGCATGGGCGCGTGCGCGCGGCGGTCTTCGGGGCAACCTTGTGGCCACCTCCTGCGTCCAACTGCGCGGAGGCGCCACATGCTGACCCACGACCTTCGCCTCGCATTTCGGCTCATCCTGCGTCACCCTGGCACCTCCGCGATTGCCGTGTTCACGTTGGCCCTCGGTATCGGGGCCACGACGGCAATCTTCAGCGTCGTCCACGCCGTGCTGCTGCGGCCGCTGCCCTTTCCGGACCCAGACCGCATCGTCACCCTGTGGGAGACACGGCCCCGCGAGGGTGTCATCGACAGTTTCGTGTCGCCGGCGGATTTCCTCGATTGGCAGGGCCGCGCTGGATCGTTTGCCGCGATGGCGGCGCTCGCCCGTACGACGACCGATCTGACGGGTCGAGGCGAGCCGGTCCAACTCGTCACGGGCAGCGTCACGGCGGCGTTCTTCGACGTCATGGGTACGGTGCCGATGCTGGGCCGCCGGTTTGCTCCCGGCGACGATGCGCTCGGCCGGCACCGCGTGGCAATCCTCGGACACGGTTTGTGGCAGGAGCGTTTCGGTGCCGATCGACACATCGTCGGTCGAACCATCATCTTGAACGGGGTCCCGCACGACGTGGTGGGCGTGCTGGCTCCGAGCTTCGAGTTTCCTGGTGAGCGCGTCCAGTTGTGGCTGCCGCTCGTGCTGCGCGAGGGTGCGCAGCCGCCCTCGCGCAACGCACACTTCCTGATGGTGTACGGCCGGGTCGCGCCCACGGTGTCGCTCGATCAGGCTCGCGCCGAAATCGAACGCATCGGTCATGAGCTGTCGGTGACGTATCCGGCGGACAACGCGAATCATGGTGCCGGTCTCGTGCCGTTCGCCGAGCGCGTCGCAGGGCCCGTGCGCGGAGGGCTCGCGGCCTTGATGGCGACGGTGCTGTTCGTACTGCTGATTGCCTGCGCGAACATCGCCAATCTGCTGCTGTCGCGTGCGGCTGGGCGGCGACGCGAGATGGCCGTTCGCGCGGCAATCGGGGCGAGCCGGCGGCGTCTGTTGCAGCAAACGCTGATCGAATCGCTTGTCATCGCCACGATGGGCGGCGCCGCTGGGCTGATCGTGGCGTCGTGGGTGATGACCCTGCTGGCCGCCGACACCCCGCCGGCGCTGGCGGGGCTCGGTCTCGACACGATCGGGCTGAACGCGACGGTCCTGGTCTTCGCCCTTGCTGCCTGTATGGGCACTGGCATCGCCGCCGGCATCCTCCCCGCATGGCAACTGTCGCGTGAAGAATCCGCACAGTCGCTCCGAGACATCGGCCGCTCGCCGGCTGGTCTCAAGCGGCGCGTGCGCGACGCGCTGGTCGTCGGCGAGATCGCGCTCACCACGCTGTTGCTCGTCGCGGCCGGGCTGACGCTGCGAAGCTTCGAGCGCGTGCTGGCACAGCCCGCTGGATTCGACACGGCCGAGCGGCTCACGGTGGCCCTCACGCTGCCTCGCTCTCGTTATGCCGACGCCGATGCCGTGCGACGCGTGGGACGCGAGATCGAATCACGATTGGCGAGCGTGCCCGGCGTCATCGCCGCCGGATCCAACAACAACCTTCCGCTCACCGGCTCGGATGCGCGGCGAGGCATCGTCGTCGAAGGCTTCGTCGCTCAGCCCGGAGAGCCGACGCGCGCGCATATTCGGGCCGTGACGCCGGATTACTTTCGGGCGATGGGCATTCGTCTGGCGGCGGGCCGCCCGCTCGCACGCAGCGATAGCGAGCGCGCACCCCAGGTCGTCGTCATCAACGAGACGATGGCGCGACGCTACTGGCCGGGACAGTCGTCGGTGGGGCGCCGCGTACGTCTCGTGGGCGAGGACACGTGGCGCCAGGTCGTCGGCGTGATCGGCGACGTGC
>JAIVJN010000062.1 GCA_020200025.1 Acidobacteriota bacterium
TGCTTGATGCGCTGCATGAGCGCTATGACGTCCGCGGAGAGCTCGAGGCCGAGATACCGTGCTTTGGCAAAGCCGATGCCGTGCTCGCCAGTGATCGACCCTTCCAAGTCGACGACGCCCTGAAAAAGCGCCGCTTCGGCGGCCCGCGCCCGCGACAGTTGATCGGCGTCCGCAGGATCGATCATCAAATTGACATGGATGTTGCCGTCGCCTGCATGTCCGAAACACGGAATCAGCAACTGATACCTCCTGCGCAGACCGTCAATCAAGGCGAAAAGCTGGGGGATCCGGCCGCGGGGGACGACGACGTCGTGATTGATCTTGAGGGGGGCGAGCGCGCGAAGCGCAAACGAGAGCTCGCGGCGCGCTTCCCAAATCTCCTCACGTTCGATCGCTGAGAAGGCTCGCAGTACGTCAGTCGCGCCGGCGTCGAGGCACGCGCCGCGCACGCGCTCGATCTCCTCCTCGACACCGGCCGGCAGGCCGTCGACTTCGACGAGGAGCAGCGCCCCAGTATCCGGACGGACCACCTGACGGCCCAGCCGAGCGGCGACGGCCGCCAACGACTCGGCATCCACGAGCTCGAGCGTCGCCGGCACGACCCGCGCGCGCATCATCGCCGTCGCCGCCGCGACGGCGGTGGCAATGTCGGTGAACGTGGCTCGCAGCGTGGCCGTGACGGCGGGCTTGGGGACGAGACGAAGGGTGATCTCGGTGAGCACGGCGAGCGTCCCTTCCGAGCCGACGAGGAGCTGCGTCAGGTCGTAGCCGACGACATTCTTCACCGCCTTGGACCCGGTCCGCACGATTTCCCCGGTAGGAAGAACGGCTTCGAGCGCGAGCACATAACGCCGCGTCGTGCCGTACTTCAGCGCGCGGGGCCCGCCGGCCCCTTCGGCGACGTTGCCGCCGAGAGCGGACTGGCGCAAGCTGGCCGGATCGGGCGGGTAGAACAACCCGCGCGCTTCGACGGCATCCTGGAGATCGCCCGTGATGACGTTGGGCTGCACCACGGCGAGCATGTTCTCTTCGTCGATTGCCAGGATGCGGTCGAGCCGCTCCATCGCCATGACAACGCCACCACGAACGGGAACCGATCCACCGCTGTATCCCGTTCCGGCGCCGCGCACGACGAGAGGCACGCGATGTTGATGGCACAAGCGGACGATGGCCGCGACTTCCCCGCTATCGCCGGGTAGGAGCACGAGGTCGGCTGCGCGGCCGCGTAGCAGCGCGTCGGTGCCGTACCTCAGGAGGCTGGCGTCATCAGTACGCGCCCACTCGATACCCGTGACGGCGACGAGCGCTGAGACAATGTCTGACGAGATGGACATTCAACCCTAGGAGGCCGACATTTCGGCCTTGGCCTCGCGAGCAGGTTACGGCTGGGCTGAAGGCCCGGCCCTCCGTACACCTGTTACGACCTGGCCCCGGTACGCTCGCGCGCGCGCACGAGCGCGTGGATACGCGTGACGCCCTCTTTGAGTCGGTCGATGGAAGTCGCGTACGACAGTCGCAGGTAGCCAGGCGCCTCGAAGCCTTCGCCGGCGGTGACGGCCACGTGCGCGTCGCGCAGCAACGCCTCGGCGAGCTCGGCCGAGCTGCGGACGCCGGCCGGCGCCAGCGCTTCTGCCACGTAGGCAAAGAGATAGAAGGCACCCCGCGGCTTGACACAGGTAAAGCGCGGATCCTCGGTGAGCCATTCCCAGACGCGGTCGCGGCGCGTTCGATACTCGGACAGCATCGACGCCACCGCGTCTTGCGGGCCCGTCAAGGCGGCGACGGCCGCCTTCTGCGTGATCGACGTCACATTGGACGTGGCGTGGCCTTGAACGACGTTCAACTGTGCGATCGCTTCCTTTGGGCCGACGGCCCAACCGCATCGCCAGCCCGTCATCGCGTAGGCCTTCGAGGTGGCGCCACAGAGGATGCTGCGATCCCGCAGGCGGTCGTGCAGCACGCGCGGCAAGTTGTGAGCGACGCGCTCGTAAATCAGCTTCTCGTAGGTCAAATCGAGCACGATCCACAGGCCGCGGCTCGCGGCCGTGTCCGCAAGCGCGGCGAGCGCCTCTTCCGAGATCAGCGCGCCGGTCGGATTGCACGGCGAGTTCAGCACGATGGCCTTCGTCCGATTGGTGATCGCCGCCAGAATCGGCTCGGCATGAATCGCAAAGCCGTCCTCGGCATGCGTCTGCACGAAAACGGGCTCAGCTCCGGCCAGCGTGATCTGTTGGGGGATGGAAGGCCAGCAGGGCGTGTGAGTGATGACCTCGTCACCCTGCTCGAAAAGCGCGATGGCCGCGTTGAACAACGCCTGCTTCCCGCCCGCTGTGATGATCACCTCGTCGGGCCGCGTGTCGATGCCGTAGTCGGCGCGGTATCGCTGGCACACGGCCTCGCGCAACTCGGGGATGCCTGCCGACGGGGTGTACTTCGTGAAGTTCTCGTCGATGGCCGTGTGCCCAGCGGCTTTCACGTGCTCGGGCGTCGGAAAATCGGGCTCGCCCGCGCCCAGATCGACGATGTCGATCCCCTGGCGGCGCAGGCGGTCGGCTTCGGCCGTGACCTTGAGCGTGGCCGACGAGGCGACCCGGCCCATGCGTGTGGCAAATGTCATGCTTTGCGCGAGTGCGCCAGGCCGTGACGGAGACTGGCTTGTTTGGCGTGCAATCGATCCTCCACCAGCGGCGGGACGAGCCCGCTTACGGGTGCACCGAGCATGAAGACCTCTTTGATTAATCGCGAGCTGATGTACGTGTATTGCTCGGCGGGCATCATGAAGACCGTCTCGATCTCCGCTTCGAGCCGCCGGTTCATCAGTGCCATCTGGAACTCGTACTCGAAATCCGACACGGCGCGCAGACCGCGAACGATGGCCGTCGCGCGCTTGCGCCGGGCGTAGTCGACGAGCAGCCCGTCGAAGGTGTCGACCTGCACGTTTGGTCGCTCGGCGAAGACATCCTGGATGATGGCGACGCGCTCGTCCACCGAGAACAGCGGCGCCTTTTCCGCATTGACGAGGACCGCCACCACGATCTCGTCGAAGAGGTGCGATCCGCGCTGAATGATATCGACATGGCCGTTGGTCAGCGGATCGAACGTGCCCGGATAGACGGCCACGCGGGACGGCGTCGGCTGGGTCGTGCTCATCCGTGATCAGGCTCCGCGGCCCGGAATTGATAAAAACTCAGCGAGCTGTCACCAGCGCGGACCGTGCGCAGGCCCTGCGCGAGCGGCAGTGCCGGCGGCGCGCGTCGCGACGCGTGCTCGAGCACGACCAGCCCGCCTGGCGCGAGCGCCTGCAGTGCCCACTCGAGCGCAGATTCAACGGCCGCGAGCGCGTACGGCGGGTCGAGCACCGCGATATTGAACGGGCCCCCGAGCTCGCGTTCCGAGATGTGCTCGACGGTTCCGCGGATGATAACACAGCGATCCGCGAGACCCGCGAGCGCGGCATTCTCCGCAATGAGCGCCGCGGCTCGCCGATCCTGCTCCACGAAGACGGCTTCGGCCGCCCCGCGGGACAGCGCTTCCAGCCCGATGGCCCCGGTGCCGGCAAAGAGGTCGAGCACCCGGGCGCCGGCGATTCTGGGTGCGAGGATGTTGAACAGCGTCTCGCGCAATCGGTCCGACGTCGGCCGCAGGCCGTCCCATGTCGGCGCTTTCAGCGTGCGTCCTTTGGCGCTGCCGGCGATGATTCTCATGCTGAGGACGGGCCGCCCTGAAGAGCGGCGACAAAACCGGGTTGCTCTCGTGGCGTTATGAGAGCAACCCGGTTGCCTTGCTCATCCGACCGCGACCATCCCAAATTGCCGCTGCCACACGGCGTGCACGTAACCCTTCTCTTCCGCCGTCAACATGTCGTCCTCGACGAAGCGTCGCGCGGCCTCGTGGGCGCGCTCGAGGAGATCGGCGTCGCGTGTCAGATCGCCGGCTCTCAACTGCGGCACGCCGGACTGCCGCGTGCCGAAAAAGTCGCCCGGTCCGCGAAGCTGCAGGTCGCGCTCCGCGATGACGAATCCATCCGAGGTCTCCACCATGGCTCTCAGTCGCTCGCGCGCCTCATCGGACCAGGGCGCCTGATAGAGCAGCACGCACGTAGAGTCGTGCGGCCCGCGGCCCACCCGGCCACGCAGTTGGTGTAACTGTGACAAGCCAAAGCGCTCGGCATGTTCGATCACCATGATCGCCGCATTGGCCACATCGACACCCACTTCCACGACCGTGGTCGAGACCAGGATGTGAATCTGGCCGGCCGCGAACTCGCGCATGACGCGATCCTTCTCGTCGCCTTTCATGCGGCCGTGCAGGAGCGCCACGCGGAGCTCCGGGAAGACGTGACGCGCGAGATGATCGGCCGCCTCGGTGGCCGCTTGCAGATCCACCTTCTCGGACTCGGCGACGAGCGGGTAGATGACGTACGCCTGTCGGCCTGATGTGATGTGGTCACGCACCAGGGCGTGGACCTCGTCACGTCGCGAGTCGGGCTTGACCAGCGTGCGAACCGGGCGGCGCCCCGGCGGCAGGCCGCGGATGACAGAAACCTCCAGGTCGCCGTACGTCGTGAGCGCCAGCGTCCGAGGGATCGGGGTTGCCGTCATCACGAGCACGTCCGGGCTCACCCCTTTGCCGGCCAGCAAGCCACGCTGCCGGACGCCGAAGCGATGCTGCTCGTCGATCACGACGAGCGCCAGGCTGTGAAACACCACAGGGTCTTGCACGAGCGCGTGCGTGCCGACCAGACAGTGGATGTCGCCGCGCTCGATGGCGGGCAGCAGCGTTCGGCGGCCGGCACTCCCCACCTTGCCGCTGAGCAGCGCGACGCGAAACCGCGTGCCCGTCAGCCATCGCGCGAGGGTGCCGACGTGTTGCTCGGCAAGGATCTCGGTCGGCGCCATGAAGGCGACTTGAAACCCATTTTCCATGGCGACGAGGGCCGCCACGAGCGCCACAATCGTCTTGCCGGCGCCGACGTCTCCTTGAAGAAGTCGCTGCATCGGCCACGGCTTCTGCATGTCGGCCACGATCTCCGCCAGCGCCTGTCGCTGGCCAGCCGTGAGCTTGAACGGTAGCACCGCCCGTGCCGCCTGTCGCACACGATCGTCGACGACAGGCACTCGGCTCTTCGTCACGGCGGCATTCTGCTGTCGTCTCAGTGCCAAGCCCGCCTGGAAGACGAAAAAGTCCTCGAAGATCAGGCGGCGCTGGGCCGGGGTGGCGAACGCATTCAGCGCATCGATCGGCGTATCGGGTGGCGGAAAATGCGTGGCGATGAGGGCCTCTCGCCGCGAGGGCCAGCCTTCCCGTTCGCGCAGATCGACGGGCAGGGGGTCGACCAGCGTCGGCGGCAGTCGTTCGAGCGCTTGCCACACCATGCGCCGCTGCATGTTCGTCGTCACGCTGCCCGTCCGCTCGTAGATGGGCACGATGCGTCCCGTGTGCAGCGTTTCGGGTTCATCGTGTGCATCGCCAGGCCCGGCGCTTCCATCGCGCGGCGGCGGTCGCAGGATCTCGAACTCGGGATCGGTCATCTGCAACCCCCGCGATCCCCAGTATTCGACTTTTCCAAAGAGGACGATGTCATCGTGCGCGCGGATGACATCCTTCAAGAACGCCTGGTTGGGCCAGACGGCTTGCACTTGCCCGCTGGCGTCCTCGACCAGGGCCGTGAAAAGACGAAATCCGGGCCGCCTTGTCGGCGTCAGGCTGGCGTGCAGAACCTCGCCCGCGACGGCGGCGGTCTCTCCCGGCTTGAGGGACACGATTGGCTGCAGCCGGCTGCGATCTTCGTAGCGCAGAGGAAAGCGAAACAACAGGTCGTCGACGCTCAGCAGTCCGGCTTTCTTGAGATCAGCAGCCTTCCGCGGACCGACGCCTTTCAGGTACTGGAGAGGCAGATCCAGGACGGTATCGGACATGGGAACAGGTGCGACAGGTGCTTAGGTGCGCATGCGTCAGGTGCGCGGGTGCCGGGTACGTGTGCGTCAGATGCTCAGCGCCGGGATACGGGTGTCGCAGAGGCGCGAGCCACCGCTATTTTGCCCACCGAACCCATCTGTCGCACCAGCACCCAGAACCAGAGTACCTGTCGCACCCATCGCACCTGTTTACTGCATCACCACGGCCCGCCCCGCTTCGATGTCGATGCGGCGGATGCCGGCCGGCAAATCAAATGGCTCTTCGAAGTTGATCCCGGACGGATGCTCGGGAGAACGGGTGTAATAGGCGACGATTTGGTGAAGTAGCGTCTTGGGCATCGGCACCCCGCCCACCTCAGCGGTATCGAGCACGAATCGGCCGGATCCCTCTTTCGTGACGAGCGTGCCGCTGGCCGTGACCGGCAGCTTGCCCGTGAGATACGCCATCGGATCGAGCCAGCCGCCGCTACTCTGCTTCTGGCGCACCGCATCGAGGTCGACGATCGCCCGGCCGCTGATGCGAGACTGACCGACCAGGGTGACGGTTGGCTCGGTGACTCCCTGCGGCAGCTGCGTGACTTTGTAGCGAAGGTAGGAATTCACTTCCGGCTCCGTGGCAATCGTCCGCCGTTCCACCCCCGGGCTTGCCGTCGAATGGTGCACGATCAGCAGAATTTTCTGATGTAACTGTTCGGCCTGCTGCGGAGACACAGACCCTTGCGCAGCGGCCAGCGCGCTTGCGGTCAGGAGGAGGAAGGCAAGACGCATAGTCCCATTGTAGCGGGAGTCGAGTGCGCTGCCCGGTGTGAGCTCTGCCACGCGGGCGACTCGACGCGCGACGTCTGCCTCAGAATTGCTGGCGTCGTTCCAATCGATTGTTGTGCCGCGCTCGGAGCACAAGCTCGAGCTTTCGCCGCTCCATCTGCTCCTCGAAGACACGAAACCGCGCCTGCTGGCGAAGGTCGAGGATCTCGCCGAGGGCGTTGTAGGCCTTGCGCAGCTCGGCCGCACCACGTGACTCGGTTTCCTGTAGCGCGTCCAGCCGTTCCTTGAGGACCGACTCGCCGGCCGTGCCCGGCTGGCGCGGATTGGTCAGTCGTTGCAGCTCGTTGATGATCTGCGTGCGTTCCCGCTGTGCGCGTCGACGCGTGTCCTGGAGGGCTTTGAGCCTCGGCAGAAAGCGCACGTATTGATCTTCGCTGAGCGCCAGCGCCTCCTGCGCCTGCATCACCATGTAGGCATCGAAGAGTCGCTGCACCTCGGCCGGTCGCAGGTCGGCGGTCGGATCCGGCGGCGGTTGTTGCGCTTGCGTGGTGGCGGCGCAAAGGACGAGGCCGACAAGCCAGGAGAACGACGGCTTCATACTCAGCTTTCGGGACGCGCGAGCGCCGAGCGCAGCAGGCGACCGAGCTCGCGCTTCTCTGCGGCTGTGAGCTGGTCGAGGGCGCGCTCCGCCACGCCAGGGGCGATGTCGAGCCCGGCTCGTTGCGCATCGTCTAATGTGACCTCGCCGAGCACCTCCGTCACAAATGTCCACGGCGTGTCGTCGGCGCTCGTGGTCGCCGCGCCGACGAGAGCGTCGGCCTCCATCACGGGCCAGCTAGCCACGCGATTAGGATCGAAGGTTCGAGTGACCGTGTCGGCCAAGGTCCCCACGAGCAGGGCAACAGCGCCAAGCGGCAGCAGGACAGACCACCGCAGCCACGGGGCAGCGGGCTCGACGCCCAGCGGTGAGCGCTCGCTTTCGATCGCGGCGCGGACACGTGTCGAGAACTGCTCCCAAAAAAGCGGAGATGGCTCGGCGACGTCGACGCTGCGCGTGTGCTGCAGCAGCGACTCGAGGTCGGCGACGGAGTCTCGGCAGGCGTCGCATGCCGAGAGGTGGCGACGTGCCTCGGGCTCGAGCGCACCTTCGACCGCGTCGACGATTTCGTCGGGCGACAGATGCCTCATGGCTCGCGTCCGAGGATGCGCTTCAGATTGGCGAGCGCATGGAAGAAGTTTGCTTTCACCGCGCCCACAGAGCTCCCGAGGATGTCTGCGATTTGCTGATGCGACAGGTCGTGATAGGTGCGCAAGATCAGCGTCGCGCGTTGTTTGTCTGGCAGGTGCAGGAT
>JAIVJN010000485.1 GCA_020200025.1 Acidobacteriota bacterium
CGTGAAGGCCGCGGCCACGACCACCGGCGCCAAGCGAAGGCTTAACCACCCGTTGGCCGACAGGCGCCGGCCCTGGCCGATGAGCGTGCGCGCCGCGAACCCCACGAGCACGCCGATGATGGTGGAGATCGCCGCGTACGATCCAAGGAGGATGACGAGCAGCAAGAGCGTCTGGCTCATATGGCTTCCTCGTTCCCGCCGTTCCCCTGGGCGATCGGCGCCGCGGCGTCCGGGCCCGACATTGCACCGCCGCGGTTCATGGTCGCAGGGGCGCCTGGCGCCGGAGTCGCCGGCCGTCGATTGCGCACGAGTGCTTCGAGCTCGCCGAGCAGTGCCGGATCGCAGGTTTCGACGAGATCGACGAAGCACGACATGACAGGCCGCAGTCCTTCCGAGTCGTGCGGCAGCACACCTTCCATGACTTCGCGCGCGAGGAGGACGGCCAGCTCGTCCCGCGTCCACCGGTGTCGATAGGCGAAGGCTCGCCCCTGTCGAACGCGCGCGAGCAACCCCTTGCGGAACAGCCGGTCCAACGTCGTCATCAACGTCGTGTAGGCGATCTCCGGAAAGGCGGCGTGCAGATCGCGCACGGTCTGCTCTGACGAGCGCTCCCACAAGGCGTCGAGCACCTGTTGCTCCAACGGGCCGAGCATAGGAGGGCATTATAGGCCGCCGCCTGCGGCGGCGGTAGGACGCTCGCTCGACTACGCTCGCGCAGGACCGGCGCGTCCACGTCGGTGGGGTGGGTCAGGTGGCTTCCCACCGCGAAGCGGTCCCACCCGGAGGGTGCTACCCGGCGTCGCCGTGTCCGCTTTTCTCGCCGCGATAACCGTGTAGACCCCCGACCGCCAGACCACGTCGGGCACGAGGCCGGCGCGCCGCAGCATCATCAACTCCTCGGCCAATGTGAAGTAGCGGTCTTCTCCGGCCCAGGCATGGAAGTACGCGCGCGTTTGGCTTGCCGTGTAAGTCCGCCGCAGATGATCCCGCCACGCATCCATCGCCAGCGTCGCGAGCGAGGGATCGTCGGGGATGGCCGCATCGGCGTTGATGAGCAGTCCGCCGGCCTCGAGCGCGTGTGCCACGCGTCGATAGAGCCGCGTCTTGCTGGGAATCGTGCGCACATGATGCAGCGCCAGCGAGGCGACGACGGCATGACACCGCGGCAGTTCGTATCGCGAAAAATCACCTGACACGAGCGTCACGCGTGCTGCATGAGGCGCCAGGCGCCGGGCCGCCTGCTCGAGGATCGCGCGATCCGCATCGATGCCCGTGAGCCGGGCCCGCGGCGACGTCGCGAGGCAGCGCGCCGCCAGGGCCCCGGTGCCGATGCCGAGCTCCACGACATGCGGGCGCCGCGCCTTCGAGCCTGCCAATGTTGCCGCCGTGACCTCGAGCAACCGCTCATAACCGGGCACGAACGTCCGGATCATCGCGTCGTACTCGCTCAGGTTGATTTTCAGGTGACGGGAGACGCCCATGTTCTCTTGGCCTCGCGGGCTCGGTGAGCGGCACTCCGCGTGCCGTGGACGTCGCGGCTGCGCCGCGCCGTGGAACCGCTCCCTTCACCCGCGGTTGGACCGCGACATTCCGTCGGGTGGGGGGAGCCAGGTGTCGCCCCACCGCGAAGTGGTCCCACCGGCGCAGCCGGCCCTACCGAGCGCAGCGAGCGCCCACGGCGCTGACCAGCCTCCGCGAAGGCTACCGCGGCCGCCGAAGCCATGCGAAGGCGGAAGGCGCCGCGCACCGAGGCGCACAGCGCCGAGGCCTAGGAAGCATAAATTCTCCCTGATGATCGATACGGTCTTCCTCGACGCCGGCGGAGTGCTCGTCCTCCATTTGGCCCTGGAGCAGGCCGGCTCGGAAGCGGCGAAGACCGTGCACGTCGGCGACCTGTATCACGTCGACGTCGCGGGGGCGCGGGGTGCGGGCTTGTGCGGCGCGGTGCTCGTCGATGCGGCCGGCCTGTATCCGCAGGTCGACTGCCCGCGCATTGGCGCCATATCCGATCTGATGATCTGTCTGGATCGTCTGTGACAGCTCGAGCCGCTCGCAGAGTCGGTCGGTCGATGAGCTGAACCGTCGGCGGACGCTGGTCCGACTGGCTCAATCGATCAGCTATGGTTGCGGGGTAGTTTCGCGCGAGGGCGCGGGAAACGTCTCACCACCGACATTGAGCCATCGGCCGGCCGAGCTAGGCCGCACTGTACTCATTGTTGGTGGGCTGAGACGGGTGTGGGGCCTTGACGAGCAAGCGCCGAAGACAGGTGCCTATCGGCCGCTGGAATGTCCCTTGCTGCGACATCGTGCGGCTGCCGACTCGCGTCAGCGACGGCATGCGAGTCACCCTGCAATGACCCTCCCGAGAAAATTCGCCGAGCAGATCGCACCCTGGGTGCTGATGATCGTCCTCGCGACGGTGTGGTGGGGTGGAGCGCGGCTTGTCCGGTGGTCCGGCCTTTCCGGGCTGTTGCCATCGGCGCCGGCCGTCGCGCACGTCGGGCCACGTTCCGACGCGCCCTCCAGCGTACCTCCGCCTGTGGCCGTGCGCGACCCCCTTCCTGCGGCGGCCACCCGCGGCGACGCTGACGAGGACGCGGGAGACGAGCTGCTCAGCGCCGGCGGATTACCCGTCATCACCTTTCACGACATCACCAACCTTCGCCACCGCGCACTCACGGTTCCAGTCGAGGGAACTTCGCCGGCTGCACTCGTTCCGAGCTACCGTGACACGCGGGACGGCGAGCGGCGACACGAGGCGATGGATATCCTGGCCGATCGCGGCACGCCGGTCGTCGCCGTGGAAGATGGACGGATCGCAAAGCTCTTCGACAGCAAGAACGGCGGCCTGACGATCTACCAAATCGATCCCGCCGAGCAGTTCGCCTATTACTACGCGCATCTCGATCGCTACGCCGCGGCGCTCGGCGAGGGCGACCGTGTGCATCGAGGGCAGACGATCGGATATGTGGGCACCACCGGCAATGCGCCTCCCGGCACGCCCCACTTGCACTTTGCGATTTTCAAGCTCGGTCCCGACCGGAAGTGGTGGGAGGGGACTCCGCTCGATCCGTATGTCGTATGGAGATAACGCTGTAGTAGGGGCCGGGGCTTGACCCCGCCCTGGTCCGCGATCAGAACAGCTCACCGAAATAGCTCCAGAACGCCTCGAGGGCTTTCCCGAGGAGCGACCGTTGATCGCGCCAGGTCGCCGCATCGAGACGGCTGCAGCGTCGCAAGTCGGCTTCGAACGCCGCGGTGAGTCTCGCCCCCAACCTTGCGTCGGCCACGGCGACGGCGAGCTCATCGTTCAGCTCGAGCGAGCGGTTGTCGAAATTCGCGGAGCCGATGATGGACCAGGTCCCGTCGACCACCAACGCCTTCACGTGCATCATGGCCGGCGCAAACTCGTGGATCTCGTATCCGGCGTCCAGCAGCTCCTGATAGACCAGCATGTAGAGCAGCTTGATGTTGCTCGCCCCGGCGGTGGGATTGCTCCATACGACGATCGAGCGCGCGTCGTCGGCACGGGTGGGCGGCTCGGCATCGAGCGCCGGCGCCGACAGGCCGCCTGCCTCGATCCAGTTCTCGTAGAATGACGCTTCGAGCGCGCGGACGGCTCGACCGGTGACCCGGAATTGGGTGTCGCGCCACTCTTCGGGGGTACGCGCGTCGCCCAACCAGTGATCGCGCACGCCGACGCCGCCGACGAATGCGACGGTGCCGTCGATTGCCAGGACCTTGCGATGCGTGCGGTAATTGGTCGCCTCGATCGTCCACGGCCGAAGCAGGTTGAACCAGACAATCTGCGCCCCGGCGTCCGCGAGGCGCCGTGTGTGAGCCTCGGAGAGATCGGACGAACCGTAGGCGTCGAGCACGAGACGCACGGTGACACCGCGGGCGGCGGCGCGCCCGAGCGCATCGGTGAACCGGTCGGCAACCGCGCCGTCGGAAAAGATGAAGCTTTCGAAGCTGATACGCTGGCTCGCCTGGTCGATGGCGGCGAGCATGGCCGGAAAGACCTGATCCCCGTTCTCGAGTGCCTCGTAGCGGTCGCCGTCACTGATCGGGGCTCCGAGCAGCGAGGCGACGTAGTCGACAAACGCGCCGTCGCGCGCCGCCACCGGACTGCGCACGTCGAGGATTTCCTGGTCCTGCGCGATGAGCAGTGCGGCGGCGAGGACCACCGCGATCCCAGCGCTCACCAACGGCCACCTGCGCCGGCGTTTCGGAGTCACAGCCTGACGCTTGCAACTTGTGCGCCGAAGTCGGAGCATGCACGGCGTCGTGACCTCTATTAGACTTGCACGTATGCGGAAGTTCGCGGGTCTGACCATCCTCGCGTGGCTCTGGAGTGTCGTGGCGGCCTTCCCGCAGGAGCCGTCGACACGGAAGGCGATCTTCATCCTCGATCGCGAAGGCTTCTATCCGAAGCTTGGCTCGCTGACGGTGGGCAGTGGCTTCGCCTCCGGGCTCGGCTTCCGCGATCGCGATCTGTTCGCCAACCGCGGGTCGCTCGATCTGTGGGGCGCGGCGAGCGTGCGGCGGTATTGGGCCGCCGAGACCCGTCTGACCTTCCCTCGGCTGGCCGACCGACGCCTGCACTTGGAAACTTGGGCGGGACGCCGCGAGTACCCGCAGGAGAACTACTTCGGTCTGGGGCCTGATTCGAACCGCGACGACCGCTCCGACTACGCCTTTCGCACGAGTTATGTGGGAGGGCGAGCCGGCATCCGTCCGGTGCGGCCGCTGCTCGTCGGCGGCGGTGTCGAGTACCTGGAGCCACGCACGGGAGCTGGGACGAACCGTCGCTTCCCGAATGTCGAACAGGTCTTCGCGGCGGCGGACGTGCCAGGCCTGGCGTCGCCGTCCGACTTCCTCCGGTCCAGTGCCTTTGTCGAAGTGGACTACCGCGAGCCCAGATATGCGCGCCGTGGCGGCTTGTATCGATTCGATGTGTCGCGTTACGACGATCGACGCACAGGCGCCCATTCCTTCAATCGCTTCGATGCCGACGTGCAACAGTTCGTCGGTTTTCTCGCGGGCCGTCGTGTGCTCGCCTTACGTCTCTTCGCCTCGACATCGGAGACGACCGGCGACCGGGTGATGCCGTTCTATCTCATGCCGACGCTCGGCGGCCACGATACCCTGCGCGGCTTTCGCGAGTATCGCTTCCGGGGGCCGCACGCCCTGCTGGCGCAGGGCGAGTACCGCTGGGAGATCTGGAGCGGTCTGGACGCGGCGCTCTTCTACGACGCGGGGAAGGTCTCCAATCGCCGCGGCGATCTCAACTTCGAGGATCTCGAGAGCGACTATGGCTTCGGGTTTCGCTTCAATACCAACAACGGCATCATCTTCCGCGCCGATGCCGCCTTCGGGAGCCGCGATGGCCGGCATCTGTATCTCGTCTTCGGCGGGTTCTTCTAGGCGACTGCGGGCGGCGAGTGCCGCCGCCTTGAGCGTGTTGGCGATCTCCGCCCCGTGGTCCGCGTCGCCGCGGTTCTATCCTGACGATCCGCTATGGACCGACGACGACCGCGCGTTCGACGCGTCGAAGGCGACGCCCATCGAAGACACGAACGCCTACGACTTCCTGGTCAACACCGCCGGCCCACCCGGCGAGCGCCGAGACGTGCGCGCCCTCAACGTCAACACGGTCGACGAAGTCCCGGATTCGAGCTGGTTCACGAACCGCATCGGCCGCCGCGACCTGAGCGTGCCCGAGATTGTGAAAGGACCGGACAACGTCGAGCGGCTCGACCTCGAGGGGTGGGTGGTCTCAGGCGGCAAGAGCTCGGGTGTACAGCCAGGCTTCCGCATGGCCGACCGCTCCGGGCAGCTTTACCAAATCGAAGTCGATCCGCCGTCGAATCCCGAGCTCGCCTCGGGCGCGGAGATCATCGGCACCGCGGTCTACCACGCCATCGGCTACCACGTCGTCGACGTGTATCTCGCTGAAATCGATCGTCAGACGCTCGTCATCGCCCCTGACGCGATGATCCGCGATCCGCTCAATGGGCGCCGCCGACGGCTCAGGCGCTATGACCTCGATGGGGTGTTCGCGCGCGCCGCCAGGCAGGACAACGGACGCTACCGCGTGCTGGTCAGCCGCTTCGCCTCCGGCACGCCGCTCGGCAACTTCCGCTATTACGGCACACGGCCCGACGATCCGAACGACGTGATCCCGCACGAACACCGCCGCGAGCTGCGCGGCGCGCGCGTGTTCGGTGCTTGGCTCAATCACGACGACTCTCGTGGCATCAACAGCTTGGACATGCTCGAGACGACGGATGGCATCGCGTGGGTCAAGCACTATATGTT
>JAIVJN010000486.1 GCA_020200025.1 Acidobacteriota bacterium
GCAATCAACCGTCGAAGTCGCCTCAGAATGTCCAGTTCGTCGGCACCAGGCAGGTCGTGACGGATACTAACCAGCCAAGGGCTCTGCCCTTGATATCCCGGTAACTCGTGAGGCCGGTGAGGGCAGAGCCCTTGGCTGGTTATAGGCGCGCTCCGCGCGCAATCCTCGGTCGCTCGTAGGGGCATTCATCGCGGTATCCTTCCGGTGCTGAAACCTGGAGGACCGCCATGAACACCTTCTACGAGCATCACCAAGATAGCATTCGTTTCGGGTATCGGTGCTTCGATCGCATCCTAATCAACGGGCTAATCCAACCGTTCCAGCAACCGGAGCGCGTCGTCGGGTTCTTCAACACGTACCGGCAGCAGTATCCGGTCACCAAAGCGGTCTTGAAGGACATTGCCACCCAGTACCAGCGGTGGGTCATCGCCCAAGCCAAGACGTGGGCGGCTCCCATCGTGGAGGCGCCAGCGGGTCGACGGGACGCCTTCGTCGAGCCGTATTTCCGCCGGGCCACGCCGGATCAGGTCGTCGTCATCGTGAAGGGGCGCGAGCCGGCGCGGATCCTCACCGCCATCGGCAAAGACGATCGCTGGCACCTGCAGTACGCCCGGCGGTGGATCGACCAGTACAACTTTTACCTGAACGACGCCGAGTGGGGGCGGATGTTCGTGCGCCTGTGCCCCTACTTTCCGTTCTCGGCCCGCGTGTGCCTCAACCAGCATCACTGGCTCGCCACCCGCATGCGCGCGGAGGGGATGCGGTTTCGCCAGGAGTCCAATGCGTTCCTGACCTGCAGCGATCCCGCCCGTCTGCAGGCCCTCGCCGACAGTCTGACCGCTCGCCACATCGAGCCCTGTGCGCAGAAGTGGCTGCGGGCCCTCACCCCGTTTTTCACGCCGACGGAGCGGCGAACCGCCGGTTGTCAACATCGGCTCTTCTTCTCGCAAGTCGAGTACTGTGACAACCTGATCTTCGACCGGCGCGTGGCGTTGGACGCGCTCGGCGACCGGCTCCTCGACGCGAATCGGACCATTGGCCAACCCAACAAACTCGCCACGATCTTCGGTCGCAAGATCACCAAGCGGTACCGCGGCAAGCTGGAAACCGTGATTGAAGATCTCGACCTCCCGAATCCGGTGATTCGGAGCTATTGCCGCGACGGCTCCATCAAACAGTACGTCCGCGATCACCTGCTGCTCCGCACGGAGGCCACGTCGAACAACGTCCGCGACTTCGGGGTCCCGAAGGCCATCGACGCCATGCCCCAACTCCGCGAGGCCATGGCGGCCGTGACGGACCGCTACCAGTCGGTCCAACAAGACATCCTCGAGACCTTCGTCGACCGCGGGCAATTGCGCCAGCTCGCCGAACCGACACGCCTGCCCAATGGCAAACGCGTACCAGGACTCAAGCTTGATCACCCGCGCCAGCTCGCACTGATGCATGCGCTTGTGCGCTTCGCGCACATTGCCTCTGGCGACACGTTCACGATGCGCGATCTCCATCCAGCCGCCGCGGCCGCCCTCGACACGACCACCGATCAATATCGAATGGCATCCTTGCGCTACGACCTCTCGAAGCTCCGGGCCAAGGGCCTCGTGGAGAAAGTGCCGCACACCCGGCGCTATCGGCTCCGCCCCCAGGGCTACACGATCTGCGTCGTCTTCCTCAAGCTCTTCGAGCGCGTCTATGCACCGCTCACGGCTGGCCTGCTCCGCCCCGTGGCCGCCGACGCCCGACTGCCCGAAGACAAGCGCCATCAACTCGACCGCCTCTACCAACGCGTGGTCACGGACCTCGATGCGCTGCTGCGCGCCGTTGGACTGAAGACCGCCGCTTGAACATCGCAGACAACGAGTACAGAATTCTCACAAGAGACCGCATAACGGTCTAATTGCGACGCGAATCTTGAGCGCTTTCGGCAGAACACGTACTTCGACGCGGTTGTGCGCGAGTCCGGGCTCCCCGTCGACGTGAAATTCGATGGGTCCTTCGGTCTCGACGATGGCATGAGCGATCTTGCTTACGGACACGCTCGGTGCGAGATGCGTGGTGCCCCTCGCGAGAT
>JAIVJN010000063.1 GCA_020200025.1 Acidobacteriota bacterium
GCCTGGATGACCTTGTTGTGGAGCGTGTGCAGATCGGTTTGCATGCGACCGAGCGTCGAGCGTACCGTGCCCTCGAGTGTCGGGTCGATCTGCGGGATGACCAGGGCGAGCGCATCCATCCGCTCGCCGAGCCCTGAGGCGACCGCCGCCAAGGCTTGCTCGACGGTCGGCGGCAACTGATGTTCGAGAAGCTGATTGAGGGCGGCCTCATCGCGCGCGCGCAACGATTCGAGCGGCAGGCGATACTTGGACAGGAAGCGGAACGCGGCCGAATCGAGCAGCGTGGCCGTGGCGCGTTGATACATCAGCGGCATCGGCACGCCGAAGTGCGTGTAGACCTCGCGAAGCTGCCCGAGATAGGCCAGCTCGTTCGGTCCGGCGACGTAGCAAATCGTCGGGAACAGGGTGTCCTGGACCACGGGCCTGAGCAGCACGTTTGGGCTGAAGTGCTCCGGGTTGGCTTGCACTTCGTGGGCAAGCTCCGCGAGGCTGATGTCTCGATCGCCGATCGACACGCGGTCGCCGGTCGCTCGCATGCTCTCGCGACCGGTATTGAGGTGGAAGAGCGAGATGGCGCCCGCACCCGGCGCCACCTGAGCATGGTAGCCGCGCGCCACCAGCGCGCGGCCCGCCGCGCCCGCGAGCTCCGCCGTCGTGCCCGGCTCGGCGATTTCACGAGCGAACACGTCTCGGGCGAGCGGCTTCGCCGCCGGATCGGACGAATCGTAGACGACAAGGCCCAAGGGGCCGAGCACCGACTCGATCCAGCGGCCGAAGGCGTCCGCCATCCCCAGGCCGGGTCGATAGGCCGTTCGCAGATCGTCGAGGAGCGCGGCTTTGAAATCGGTGTCAGGCAGCGCCGCTGCCAGCGCGTCGACCGCGACCTCGATGTCCGAGGTGAGATCGAGACGGGCAACCGGCAGGTGGCCCGCCCCCGGAAGATCGGCGAGCCGGACCGTGCGCGGATGGAGGTCGGCGTCGAGCACCGTACATCCCTGGACTTCCGGCCAGTCGTGATCCTCGGCATCGATCCAGAACACCGGGATCGCGAGCACGCCGTGCTCTTTCGACACCTGCGCCGCCAGCTTCATGGCGGTGAGCGCCTTCAGCAGCGTGAAGAACGGCCCGCCGAAAAGTCCTGCCTGCTGTCCGGTGATGATGACGACGGCGCGAGGATCGGTGAGACGCGCCGCCGCCGCGCGCGAGGCGTCGGGCGCCGACCGGCGTCCCTGCTGCGCGGCGATCACCCGCGCAATCTCCGTCGTCGCGCGCCGGTGCGACTGGGTGCGAGCGATGGCATCGGCCCAGGCCGTGTGCTCGGCCGGATTGCCCGCAAAGAACGGCGCGACACGGTCGTACGCGAGCGCGTAGTCGGTCGCCAGGCGGCGAATCCAGGAAAATCTGCGGATATCGACCGTCATGCGCACGGCGGCCGATGGAGATGAGGTGTCGGAGTGCACCGGAGGCTAATCTCTCAGACGGTTGCTGATACTGTCAAGCTGAGTGCCCCTGAGTCCAGGGGCGAAACTGCGCGGACGGGTGCGACGGGTACTTAGGTGCGGCGTGCGACAGGTGCTCAAGTTGGTGCGGGGTGCGGTGGGTGCTTCGAGCGCCAGGTGCTCCTACGCACGGCGCAGGCACGAGCCGCCCTGAAGCTGGCACCCAGCGCACCCGTGGCACACGCACCACAGTACCAAAGTACCTGCCGCACCTGTCGCACGATCCGTGTGCCGTGTGCCGCGTTCGCTGGCCTGCCGCCTGCCGCCTCGTAGACAAGGCAACCAGGTCGCTCTGGCGACTCTCGAGAGCAACCTGGTTGCGGAGCTCGCGTGTTAATATGTCGGGCTAGCTCGTGACCGGGGAAGCGTTACCGTCCAGCGTCCCTGCGGCCTTTGGCCGCTTCCGCGTGCTGCATCAGATTAGCGCGGGCAGCCTCGGGCCTGTGTTCCGCGGCGAAGACCCCACCACCGGCGAGACCGTCGCCATCAAGGTCATTCAACTCGACCTGCCGCCCGAGCGGGCGCACGAGATCACCGAAGGGTTGCGCGCGCTGCAGGCTCGGCTGCCGGCCGATCGGGCCGTCGCACCCATCGTCGCCGCCGGTCTCCAGGGGCCGTATCCCTATCTCGTCTCGCGTCTGGTGCCCGGCGTGTCGCTCGATGTCGCGCTGCGCGAGTTTGGTCCCGCGATCATCGCCGACGCTCTGCCTCGCCTCGCCGAGCTCGGCACCGCCCTCGACCTGGCGGCTCGAGGCGGCAGTTGCCACGGTGATCTGCACCCGCGCGATGTGATCATCAACGATGACGATACGACCCTCGTCGGCGTCGGCATTGCGCCCATCGTCGAGCGGAGCGTTACGCGGATGCCGACCCGGTGGCCGTATACCTCGCCGGAAGTGATGGCCGGCCAATTGAGGTCGCCAGCAAGCGACCAGTACGCGCTGGCCGCGATCGCCTTCGAGTGGCTGTACGGACGCCGGGTGCCAGGTCCGGCCGACGTCCCGCTGGAGGTGCCGCCCCTTGTGGGTGCCGACCGCGAGGCGCTCTCCGACGCGTTCACGTCCGCCTTGGCCGTCGAGCCGTCGGCGCGGTTCGACTCGTGTCGTGCGTTTGTCGAGGCGCTCGCGCATGCGGTCCGCCTCGCCGAGTCGCCGATGGTAGGGCCGACACGGCAGGAACGTCAGATCCTCGTCCCGCCGCTGCCATTGCTCGATGTCGAGGAGCCGTCCGTCGCCAAAGCCGGTGAGGCTCATGATGCGGTTTTTTCAGAGGATCGTCTTCAGTGGGCGAGCGACGCCACTGCTGAAGACGCCGAGGCGAGCGAGCCGACCGATGACCTGCCCGATGAACTGATGCTGTCGGCATCCACTGCGGCGGAGTTGCGGGACATCTCGAGCGAGAGCGATGCGGTGGGTGCGCTTGGCCTGACGGTGCCACCGCCACCCGTCGAAGAGCAAACGCCGGCCCCGCCGGTGCTCCGGCCGTCCCAGGGCGCGGAATGGCGGGGCACGTTCGGGTCGACGCCTCTCGCCACTTCAGAGTCTCGCGGCTTTGGGCTCGCGGCCGTCGCCGCGGCCCTGATGATTGGGCTGGTGCTTGGCGGCGCGCTGGTCTTCATGCTCGTGCGTCGTGATGCGCTGTCGCGGTCCGCACAGAGCGGCGGGCAGGAGTTCACCGACGCGCCGGTTGCGGCGTCGCCGTCACCGCCTGCCGACGGTCGTGCGTCCGAACGGATCGATCCTCCCCCGGAGCCCGAGCGTCCGGCGCCGCCGGTGTCGCGCACTACATCGCCTCCGGCAGCGCCGTCGGTCGCGCCCGCGTCCAGCGGACGACTGCTGGTGCGCTCCACTCCGTCAGGAGCGGAGGTGAGCGTCAACGGAACCAGGAGGGGCGTCACGCCTGTTGCTGTGCGCGATCTGCCGCTCGGCACACACACGGTCGTCTTTACCAGGCCAGGGTATGTGCGCGCCGAGCAGCGGATTGCGCTCACGCGCGGGCGACCGTCACGGTCGGTCGACGCGAGGCTAATCGCCGAGCGCACTGCGACGAGCACCCCGGTGCCGCCGCGCCCTGTCCGACCGCCGTCCCCGGCGGCCGCAGCCTCTCGGGCCACAGGCACGCTGCTGGTCGAGTCGCGACCGCCCGGTGCACGAGTCACTGTCGACGGGAAGGCTGTGGGGACAACGCCGTTGACGCTCGAGTCGTTGACGGTCGGCACACACGAAGTGCGCATCGAGCGTGATGGCTACACGCCGTGGACGACGACGGTCACCGTGGAAGCTGGCGCGCGGGCGCGCGTCGCGGCCTCGCTCGGCGCGCAGTGACGGGACTGACAGGACACGGAGAGATGAACGCGATTCTGGCACTCGAAGACGGCACCTGGCTCCGCGGCGTGGCGGCCGGCGCGGCAGGCGAAACCTCGGGCGAAGTCGTCTTCAACACGAGCATGACGGGCTATCAGGAGGTGCTGACCGACCCGTCCTACGCGGGCCAGATCGTCACGATGACGGCCCCGCAAATCGGCAACTACGGCGTTGCCCCCACCGATCGCGAGTCCGAGACGCCCCAGGTGGCCGGCTTTGTCATGCGCGACCCCTCGCCGATTGCCAGCAACTGGCGATCGCACGGCACGCTGCGCGACTATTTAACCCGTCACGGCATCGTTGCCATCGGCGACATCGACACGCGGGCGCTGACCAGAAAGTTGCGGTCGGTGGGCGTCATGCGCGGTGTCATCGCCACAGGTGCGGGTCTCGACCCCGGTGACCTCGTGGAGAAGGCGCGGAGCGCTCCGCAAATGGAGGGCGCCGACTTCGTCAAGGCCGTCACCTGTCAAGCGCCCTACGACTTCGCGACGTCGCTTGCCGATACGGTGGCGCAAACGGCCTTCGGCATCGCGCCCGAGCGACGGGCGGTGCGGACGCTTCGCGTGGCCGCCTACGACTTCGGCATCAAGCAGAACATCCTTCGTCGTCTCGCCGCCCACGGATGCGACGTGCGAGTGTTCCCGGCCTCGACGCCTGCGAGCGAGCTGCTGGCGTGGGAGCCCGATGGCATTTTCCTCAGCAATGGCCCGGGGGATCCCGCGGCCGTCACCTACGCCATCGACAACGTGCGGACACTCGTCGAGGATGCGCGACCGATGTTCGGCATCTGTCTCGGGCACCAGATTCTCGGCCTGGCGATGGGCGCCGAGACCTACAAGCTCAAGTTTGGGCATCGGGGCGCCAACCATCCCGTGAAGCAACTGAACACCGGACAGGTCGAGATCACGTCGCAGAACCACGGCTTCGCCGTCGATGCCGACTCATTGCCCGCGCACGCCCGCCTCACCCACCTCAACCTTTACGACAACACCGTCGAGGGTCTGAGGCACACCGAGAAGCCGATCTACTCGGTGCAGTACCATCCCGAGGCTTCCCCCGGCCCGCACGATGCCGACTATTTGTTCCGTCAGTTCGTGGACGAAATGGAACACCAGTGATCCCGGCAACACGAAGACCACGAAGATCACGAAAGAAGGACCTTCCCAGCCTTCGTGGCGCTCGTGATCTTCGTGTTGTTTTGAAGACGGGCCCAGACTGCAACGAGCAATAGCGAAGAACAGAGCGAATGCCCAAGCGCACGAATCTCCACCGCATCCTCGTGATCGGTTCCGGTCCCATCGTGATCGGTCAGGGCTGCGAGTTCGACTATTCCGGCACGCAGGCCATCAAGGCGCTCAAGGCCGAAGGGCTCGAGGTCGTGCTCATCAACAGCAACCCCGCGACGATCATGACCGATCCCGAGCTCGCCGATCGGACCTACGTCGAGCCGCTCACCGTCGAGGCATTGGAACAGATCATCGTGCGCGAACGCCCGGACGCCCTGTTGCCCACAGTGGGCGGACAGACGGCGCTCAACCTCGCCGTCGCCGCCGATGACGCCGGCGTCTTGAAGAAGTACGGGGTCGAGCTCATCGGCGCCTCGATCCGCGCCATCAAGGTTGCCGAGGACCGCCTGCAATTTCGCGATGCGATGAAAGAGATTGGCGTCGAGGTGCCAGAAAGCGGCGTCGCGCGCACCGCCGACGAGGCACTGGCCATCGTCGAGCACACGGGCTTTCCGGCCATTATCCGGCCGTCGTTTACGCTCGGTGGGGTCGGGGGCGGCATCGCCTACAACGTCGAGGAGTTCCGCGACATCACGACGCGCGGCCTCAGCCTCAGCCCGGTGCACGAGATCCTCGTCGAAGAGTCGGTCATTGGTTGGAAGGAGTTCGAGCTCGAGGTCATGCGCGACGGCGCCGACAACTTCGTCGTGATCTGTTCGATCGAGAACATCGATCCGATGGGGGTGCACACCGGCGACAGCATCACGGTGGCGCCCGCGTTGACGCTGACCGACAAGGAATATCAGCGCATGCGGGACGTGGCCCGGCGCATCATCCGTCGGGTCGGTGTCGAGACGGGCGGATCCAACATCCAATTTGCCATCAACCCGGCCGACGGCCGCATGGTCGCCATCGAGATGAACCCGCGCGTCTCGCGCTCGTCGGCGCTGGCATCGAAGGCCACCGGGTTTCCCATCGCGAAGATCGCCGCGAAGCTTGCGCTCGGCTACCGTCTCGACGAGATCCCGAACGACATCACGCGCGTGACGCCGGCCTCCTTCGAACCCACGCTCGACTACGTCGTCGTCAAGATTCCGCGGTGGAACTTCGAGAAGTTCCCTCAGGCGGACCGCACGTTGACGACGCAGATGAAGTCGGTCGGGGAAGTCATGGCCATCGGCCGCACCTTCAAGGAAGCGTTTTTGAAGGGGATCCGCTCGCTCGAGCTCGGTCGCGAAGGGCTCCTTTTCACGCGGCCCGAGGCGGGAGAGCCGTCCATCGACATCGAGGCCCAAGAGGAAGAGGACGCCGGGCTGCGCCGTCGCCTCGTCATACCGAATGATCGCCGCATGTGGGCGCTGTTCCGCGCGCTCGACAAGGGGTGGTCGGCGGCGCGGCTGCACGAGCTGACGAAGATCGATCCCTGGTTCCTCGAGCAGTTTGCCGAGCTCGTCGAGTTGCGGCGGACGGCCGAGCTCGTCGGTGCCCGGGACATGTCGGTCGACCTGCTGCGCACGCTCAAGCGCGCGGGCTTCGGCGATCACGAGCTCGGCAACATCCTCGGTGTGGGCGAAACCTCGATCCGCGAGCGTCGCTACGAGGAGAAGCTCGCGCCGGTGTTCAAGCGCATCGACACCTGCGCGGCCGAGTTCGAGTCGTTCACGCCCTACATGTACAGCACTTACGAGCAGGTGTGCGAGGCCGACCCGACCGACATCCCGAAGATCATCATTCTCGGAAGCGGTCCGAACCGAATCGGGCAGGGCATCGAGTTCGACTACTGCTGCTGCCACGCCGTGTTCGGCTTTCGCGATGAAGGCTTCGAGACGGTGATGGTGAACTGCAATCCCGAGACCGTGTCGACCGACTACGACACCTCCGACCGGTTGTACTTCGAGCCCCTCACGTTCGAGGACGTGATGACCGTGATCGAGCGGGAGCGTGAGGGCAACCCCGACGTCTCCTGTGTCGTGCAGTTCGGTGGACAAACGCCGCTCAAGCTCGCGCTCGCCCTGCAGGAGGCCGGCGTCGAGATCCGCGGGACGTCACCAGATTCGATCGATCTGGCCGAGGATCGACAGCGGTTCGCGCAACTGCTCTGGGATCTCGGGATCCCGCAGCCGGCCAGTGGCAGCGCCACGTCGAAGGAAGAAGCGCGCGAGGTGGCGGCGCGCATCGGTTTCCCGGTCGTCGTCAGGCCCTCGTACGTTCTCGGCGGACGCGGGATGGCGATCGTGTACGACGCCGCGACCCTCGATCGCTACATGGCCAACGCCGTCGGCGTGTCGCACGATCGCCCAATCCTGATCGATCGGTTTCTTGAGTACGCGAAAGAGATCGACGTGGACTGTCTTGCAGATGCGACCGGCGCGGTGGTCATCGGCGGCGTGATGGAGCACATCGAAGAAGCCGGCATTCATTCCGGCGATAGCTCCTGCGTGGTGCCGCCGGCGCGCGTCAGCGACAAGCATCTCGGCGCGATTCGCGACTACACGCGACGCATCGCCGCGGCCTTGAAAGTGGTGGGGCTGATGAACGTGCAGTACGCCATCAAGGACGATACGGTGTACGTGCTCGAGGTGAACCCGCGCGCGTCGCGCACGGTGCCCTATCTGTCGAAGGCGACGGCTGTGCCCCTGGCGCAGGTCGCCGCACGCGTGATGGCGGGTCGGACGTTGGCCGACCTCGGACTGGCCGATGATTTGGAGCCCGTGGGCGTCTTCGTCAAGAGCCCGGTGTTCCCGTTCGTTCGCTTCCCGGGCGTGGACACGATCCTCGGCCCGGAGATGAAGTCGACCGGTGAGGTGATGGGGGGCGCCGGCACCTTTGGTCTCGCCTTCGCCAAGGCCATGCTCGGCGTCGGGCAGCGATTGCCCGACGAGGGGACCGTCTGCATCAGCGTGAACAACGATGACAAAC
>JAIVJN010000286.1 GCA_020200025.1 Acidobacteriota bacterium
GGCCCACCTCACCGACGCCCGCCGACAGTGTGTAGGTGATGGGACGCACGCCTGCCGAGGACGCCGTTTGCCGCGAGATCGTCGTCAGCTCGGATCCCGTGTCGAGCACGAAGTCCTGCCACCGGTTGCCATTGACGCGAACCTTCACCAGCACCTTTTCGTCTTCGACCTTGAAATCGACCGTGTGCAGACGGCCGCGCGAGATCTCGTCGATCGCCATGGGCTGGCGTTCCCCGAAGGATCGCAAGAAGCGAATCTGCGACCGCGACCAGGCCGCCTTCTCGCTGCGATCCTTATTGGGAAGCAAGTTGACGTAGTTCGAGTACGACGCGGCTGCCTGCTCGAACCGGCCGAGCCGTTCGTAGATTGCGCCGAGCGTGTGATGAATCTCACCGTCGCGCGGGGCCAGCTTGAGCGCCGCCGCGGCTTCGTCGACGGCCTGTTCGAGGCGACCGCTCGAGGCCAAACCGCGCGCCAGCCCGTGGCGGCCGCGCGAAAGGTCCGGCGCGATTGCGAGGGCGTCACGCCATTCGCGCTCGGCTTCGTCGAAGAGCCCGGCCGACCACAAGGCATCGGCGTGTACCGCAATCGCTTCGGGGTCGCGCGGCGCCACGTCGCGCAGCGTCGACGCCTCGCGCTGCGCGCGGTCGAAATCGCCGATGCGCAGCGCCGAGCGAACCATGCCCATCCGAGCACGAAGCGCCACCTGCGGATCCGCGGCGCCGGCGGCGAGGTGAAAGGCTTCGATGGCTTCCTCGAAGCGGGTCTCTTCGAACAGCAGCGTTGCCAGCTGAAACTGCAGCTCGGCATCGTCACCCGCGCGGCGGCCCTGTGCGCCGGTCACGAGCACCGCGGATACCGCCGCGATGACCAACGCCACTCGTCGTCCGATCGACACCATAACGCTCCCTTTGGGCCCGGTCGGCGCAGCCGAGCGGCGAGACTGGAGACAACGGCGGACGACTGCATTAGCCATCCGGCGGCGGCTTTTGTCAATCACCGATTTGGTGATCGTTCTAGCCTTGGAAGTGCTTTGCGTTGATTTCGATGTACTCCTTCCACTTATCGGGCACTTCGTCCAAGGCGAAGATGGCCTCGACCGGGCAGGCCGGCACGCAGGCGCCGCAGTCGATGCACTCGTCTGGATGGATGTACAGCATCTGGGCCGGTTCGAAATCCGCCTCGTCTTTGCGCGGGTGAATGCAGTCTACGGGGCAGACATCGACGCAGGCCGCGTCTTTCGTGCCGATGCAGGGTTCCGTGATGATGTAGGCCACTTTCTCTCTCTCCTCCGAAGAAGCTGGCTTCGTATTGCTAAGAACAGGCAACACGAAGAACACGAAGGCCCCGCGCAGCAATCATGCCGTGCCTTCCAATGATCCCGGTAAATAACCGAGCCGCCGCGAGATGCGTTGCGCAAGATCCCAGGCGCCGGCATGATGCTCCGTGAGAATCGGCCGGTCGTCCGGGCCGTGACCGAAGACCCCGACCCGCGCGACCTCGCGCCCGGTATAGTCGCGAACGGGAGCACACGTGCAAAAAAGACGCTGCACGGCATCTGGCTCGATGGGCGGGGGACCGAGCTTCACCAGCGTCCCTTCTGGACGAGCGACGTCCTGCGGCGACACCAGCCGCAGGCAGCTCAACCGACGCGTCGCCTGACGTGGCGAGAAATAAATCGCGCAATGTCCCGGCATTTCCTTGCCAAATACCGTGCGCATCGCGACCTCGTCGGGCCCTGCGCCCCACATGTAGGTCACTTCCCCCGCCGGCAGCACGGCCAAGAACCCACGATGGGACGTGCGCAGCACGTACTCGCGCAAGATGGGATACGCATGTAGCCTGAGCTCGGAGCCGCCCAGCGCCCGGAAGCTCAGATCCAGCATCTTCAGCGTCACCAGATATCGCTGCGTCTCGTCGTCTTGTCGGACATAGCCGCGGCGGCGCAAGACCGCCAGCAGACGATGCACCGTGGAAGGCGGCTGACCGACCGCGCGTGCGACGTCGGAGAGACTCATACCGCGCGGAGTGCTGCTCAACGCTTCGCACACCTCGAGCGCCTTCTCCACCGACGTGAGAGAGGCGCGCTCGGCGATGGTCGAACGAGACTCGTCCATGTTCCACTATGCGGAAAGAGGTTCCGCGGGACTGACTGTAACGTTGGTTGGAGCTCCGGTCAAGACAAACGCGATGCAAGAGCTGTTGACGGCGTGCTGAGGTGGCCCCAGGATCAACCTCTTCGCGTGTCGTCTTCGCTGATCGGACAAATCTTCGGCCCTTACCGCATCCTCGATCAGTTGGGCGCGGGCGGCATGGGAGTGGTGTATCGTGCTCAGGATCAGCGGCTTGGGCGGCTCCTCGCCCTGAAAATCCTGCCCCAGGCGACACCCGTGTCGAGCGTGCCGGGCCCCCCTGCCACGCCACCGGCGGCCGATCCTCGCGCGGTGACAGCGTCTGCGGCCGGGGCGACAGGTGCGGGCGCGTCGGCTCCTCCCGGAGAACGCGGGCGCACCGACCGCCGCGCGAGGGCGCACGGGTTCTCGCCCCCACCGGCGATCCGCCGGCTCCCGTCGAGCCGACACCGGCACCCAAGCCTGACGACAGCGGCGTGACCGAGCGAATGGCCGTGGCCAAAGCCAAGCTGGATAGCAACCTGGCCGATCAGGCCATCGTCGACCTTCGGCCTAGGGACTCTCGATATCGATCCGGCCCGTCACGACGTCGATTGAGATTACCGGCTCGCCCCGCCCGAGGGTCGCTTCTCCCCAGCGCGGACCCCACGTTCCCTTCATGCGAAGCGGGATTGCCGACCGAATCGTCCCGTTCAGCGCCAAAGCCATGATGCGGGCATGCGGCGGCCGCTCTGCTAGGCTCAACCGCACGTCGCCGTTGAACGCGCGCAGGCGCAGCACGCCGCCTTCGACGAGCCGCGCCTCGCGAACGATCACGTGGCCGATGGAGGTCTCGAGCCGTAGCGCGCCAGAAACAGCGCGAGCCTCGATCGGTCCGCGCTGGAGCTCGGCGGTGACGTGGCCCGAGAGCCCCTCGAGGGCGAGCCGCCCCTCCAGAATCCGCACGGCGTCGATGTGCGCACCCGTGGGGATGCGGAGCGTGACGTCCGATCGCAGGCCCGGATCGGTCGCGCCGTTACCTTGTATCACCCGAACCTCGACGCGCGTCGGTGTCTCGTCGATGACCACCGGCAATCTCGCGAGCAACGAGGGATCAGGGACATGACGAACCACGTCGATCACCGCGTCGTCACGCGGCTCGCCCACGATATGCACTGCGCCGATGGTGACAGCGACGGCAAGAACGCGCCCTTCCGGCAGCGGCAGCGTCCGCGTGAGCAAATCGGTGGCGACTTCGACGCGTCGGGCTGCACCGAACGCAACGGCCGCCATCGCCACCCCAGCGATGATCCGTCTGAGTGACCGCATAGACAATCGTCGCGAACAACGCCAGGATGCGCCGGCCCGACCCCCGGTCTACACGATTTTCATGCGACCGGCGAACCCCTCGTCGTAGCCGTGAAAGTGCGCGATGGTCTCTTCCGGATAGCACCAGCAGTAGTAGCCTTCGCCATTATCGAAATCGACGAGCCACAACCCCTTACATTCGAGTCCCATCTCGTGTATCTCGCGGGTCCACGCGCGAATGGCCTGCTCGAGCTCGGCGCTCAGGCGGGCGCGGGTGGGATGCGTCGTCGGCAGCGCCTGGATCTGCGCGCTCAGGACGTCGACACGGGTGACGGCGTCGGTCGTGACCGCCTTGACGCGCGGGAGCAGCCGTCCCGCTTCGTCGAGCGAGAAGATGCGGACGGTGACCTCTTCGTGTTCCACAAGCGCATTATACTTTTCCGGTCCGACTCGAGGATGATCAGCGCACTTGCGGCCGCACGCGCTCTCTCTCGTGTTGTCTCCGGTTTCAGGTCGCCTGTGTCGGCCGCCTGTGAAGGGTTGTGATGCGGAAGCGTCCCGTGCACGCGCTCACGTGTCTTCTGGCGTTGAGCCTCACGGCGGAGGCGGCCGGGCAAGGTCTGCCGACCGAGCCGGTCTCGCTCGGTGGCGGCCGCATTGTGCTCGGTGCGGAGATCACCGCGACGGCGGCGCCGGAAGACCCCGGCTTCTTCAACTACACGAACTACGAATACAGCGCGCTCAGGAATGTGCGCGTCAGCGTCGGCGCCGAAGTTCGCGCCCATCCTCGACTGCAGCTCCTTGGCGAGCTGCGCTTCGATCACGGCCGCGTCTTTCAGCCGTACGGATTCTACGCGCGGATTCGCCCGTGGCCGGCCAAGCGCTTCGATCTTCAGGTCGGCCGGGTGCCGCCCACCTTCGGCGCCTTCGCACGGCGTGGCTATGCCGCCGACAATCTGCTGATTGGCGTTCCGCTCGCCTACCAATACCTCACGTCCCTCCGAGCCGACGCGGTCGCGGCGAACGTCGACGAGCTGCTGCGGATGCGCGCGCGCGGATGGCTCACCAACTTTTCGGTCGGCAACCTTGCCGCCGAACAGGGCCTGCCGCTCGTGAACGGATTTCGCTGGGACACCGGCGTGCAGGCGCACGGCGTCGCGAACCACATCGAGTGGACGGCGGCCGTCACCACCGGCTCGCTGTCGAACCCACGCGTGGACGACGATAACCGCGGGCGTCAGGTTGCCGGCCGAGTGGCCTGGCGGCCGGTCCCGTCCGTGGTGGCCGGTCTTTCTGTCGCGCGCGGTGCGTTTCTGAGTCGGCGGCTCGCTCGAGCGATCGCCGGCATCACGGTCGAAGATATGACGCAGCGCGCGCTCGGCGCCGATGTCGAGTATTCCGTCGGTCGCGCCCTGATTCGCAGCGAGTGGATTCGGTCGCGGTGGTCGCTGCCGGCTGTGGAGGCTCCCGCCCTCGACGAGCCGCTGGACGCGACATCGCTGCTCGTCGAAGGGCGCTACCGATTCTGGCCCGGCGTGTACGCAGCAGCCCGCGCCGAGCGGCTGGGCTTCAGCGCCGTGACCGGCACCACCCAGCGGCTCGAATGGGACGCTCCGGTAGTCCGTTACGAAGTCGGCATCGGCTGGTCCGTCACTCGAAATATCGTCCTGAAAAGCTCCTGGCAGCGCAATGAGCGCGACGGCGGGCGCGTCCGCCACGAGTCGTTGGGCGCCGTGCAGCTTCTTTATTGGTTTTGACGTGCCAGGGCTGACGCCTCTTCTCGTCCAATGGATCACGGCGTTGCTGATGCTGGTGGACACGCCGAGCGCCCATCCGACGCTTGGGCAGGTGCGCACGCCGAGCACGCAACGCACTCTGACGGAGGCCGCGCAGCATGCGTCGGGCGCCATTCGCGGCCGCGTAGATGTTCGCCACGTCGCCCGTGCCACCGAACGACGACCCGAAGTGGCAGAGCCGGGCGCCGGTGGCCCCCGCGACCTTCCCGAGATGCGTCGCGGCGTCGTCTTCCTCGAAGCGGCGCCACGCGGTGCCTTCGAAGAGCGGGAGCCCGGACGCGCGGTGCTCGACCAACGCAACGAGACGTTCGTCCCACATGTTCTCGCGATTACCGTGGGAACGACGGTGGAGTTTCCGAACAGCGACAACATCTACCACAACGTGTTCTCGCTCTCGAAGCCTCAGCGTTTCGATCTCGGCCGCTACGCCACCGGGAAGTCCAAATCCGTCCGCTTCGACCGTTCCGGCGTCGTTCGCGTGTTCTGCGACATCCACTCGCACATGAACGCCTTCATCCTGGTCTTCAGCCACCGCTTCTTCGACGTGACCGAAGCCGATGGCCGCTTCACGCTGAGCGGCGTGCCGCCCGGGACCTACAACGTGGTGGCGTGGTACGAAGGCGAGACGCGCAGCACACGCCCTGTCACCGTGATGCCAGGCACTGTCGTCGACCTCGATTTCGTCGTTCCCTGACATGCGGATCCTGGGTTCGCTGCAGAACCGGATCTTTCTCGCCAGCGCCCTCCTTGCGGCGCTCTCCATCGGCGGCGCGCTCTATTTCGTGAGCACACAAATCACGAGCGCCATCGAAGCCGAGTTGCAGCGCGACCTTGGAGAAGCCGCGAGCCTGGTCGACCAACAGCGCGCGACGCTCTTCGAGACGTTCACGCTGATGGCCCGCCTCGTCGCCGACCTGCCAAAGTTCAAGGCCGCCGTCGGCACGCGTGACGCGCCGACCGTGCAGCCGATTGCCCTCGAGTACCAACAGCAGATCGGCTCGGATGTGTTCATCGTCGCCGACAACGACGGGCATGTCCTGGCGTCGGTCGGCGGTTCCGATGATCTGCGCGCCGGCTTGGAACACAAGCTGCGCGGTCGCCACCGCTCATCGGATCTCGTCGCCGGCATCGCGCCCCATCCGCGTGGCCTGCTTCAGTTGATCAACGTCCCAATCAGCATCGGCCTGGCCAGCCCGGAGAGGCTCGGCACCCTCACCGTCGGATATCTGCTCGACGACGACCGCGCGGCGCGGTTCAAGGCGCTGACCGGCGCCGATATCGCGTTTGCCTTGGGCAGCGACGTACGGGCGTCTACGCTTGGCGTGGAATCGTTCGAAACCCTGGCACCTCTGGTGAGGCGCTCGCAGGTCTCTCGAGTGACGATCGGCGCGAGCGAATACGAGCTCTTGATGAAGCCGCTGCTCTCTCCCTCGGGTGAGACGAGCACGGAGAACGACGGTGCAGCGGCACTCGTCTTGAAGTCGCGGACGGAACGCATCGCCACACTCTCGACCATCCAGACCGCGCTCATCGTCCTGGCGTTTGCCACGATGCTGCTCGCCGTGGCGGTGAGCTACGCCGTGGCCCGCACGATCACACGCCCGCTCGCGACCATCACCGATCATATGCGGCAGGTCGCGGTGACCGGGGACCTCACGCGCAAGCTGGCGCTCGAGAATCGTCGCGGGTGGGACGACGATGATGCGCAGGTTCTGGCGACGACGTTCAACACCCTGACCGATTCGATTGCCAGGTTCCAGCGCGAAGCCAACCAGCGCGAACGCCTCTCGTCGTTGGGGCGGATGTCGACAGTCCTGGCGCATGAGATTCGCAATCCGCTGATGATTATCAAAGGCGCCCTGCGCCAGATCACGCGCGACCATGCTGCCTCGGCCGACGTGCGAGAGGCGGCCACGGATATCGACGAAGAGATCGAGCGGCTCAACCGATTGGTGAATGACGTGCTCGACGTGGCGCGCCCGATCAGGTTCGAGCGCGCCGCGACGGATTTGAACGCCGTTTGCCGTGCGGCGGCGGCCGCAGCGACGGCGGGAGAGCCCGAACCGGCGATCGGCCTGACACTCGATCCACACATTCCCATCGTCGAGAGCGACGGGGAACACCTGCGCACGGCGCTCGTCAACCTTCTTGGCAATGCGCGCCAGGCCGTGCGCGCACGCGGCGCCGACGGCAAAGACGAGCCGCTCACGAGAGGCGCCGAACGCGCACCGGTGACGTTGCTCACCAGTCGGCTGGGCGATCGTCGTGTGGCGATCATCGTGAGCGATCACGGCACCGGCATCGCGCCTGATGACCTGGCGCGAATCTTCGATCCATACTTCACCACGCGACGCGCAGGCACCGGGTTGGGGCTGCCGATCGCGAAAAACATCGTCGAGGGTCTCGGAGGCTCCATCGGCGTGTCCAGCCAGCTCGCTGTGGGCACCGAAGTCCGCATCGAGATTGGCGATGCCCCCGCTCCGCGCAACTGACAATCCGAATGCCCCTTTCCGGCAATATTCTTCTCGCCGACGACGAAGAGAAGATCCTCAAGACGCTCGGCCGCGCGCTGCGCGAAGAGGGCCACGACGTCGTCACCACGGCCAACGCCCTCGAGGCGCAACGCCTTGCCGGCAGCCGGTCCTTCGACCTGGTCGTGGTCGATGTGCTGATGCCCAACCGGACCGGTCTGGAGATCGTCCGCGAGCTCGTGGCGACAACGCCCGAATCGGAGCGGCCCGCCATCGTGATGATGACGGCGCACGGCACGGTCGAAAGCGCCGTCGAAGC
>JAIVJN010000487.1 GCA_020200025.1 Acidobacteriota bacterium
ACACCGACGCGGTCCAGTCGGCCGGCAAGATCCCGCTTGACGTCAGGGGGCTGGGGATCGATCTGCTGTCCCTTGCCGGCCACAAGATGTATGGCCCGAAAGGGACCGGGGCCCTATGGGTTCGACGTGGCGTCCGTCTCCAGCCGTTCCAGACGGGCGGACGCCAAGAGCGTAACCGCCGCGCTGGCACCGAGAACGTCCCGTCTCTGGCAGGCTTGGGTGCCGCCGCCGCACACGCCCAACAAACGATGGCCGGCGAGGCCGTTCGGCTGAGCGCACTTCGCGACCGCCTCGAGAGCAGCATTCTCGCAACCATCGCCGAAACGACGCGCAACGGCGCCCCTGGGCCACGGGTGCCGAACACGACGAATGTGAGCTTCGAGCGTATCGAAGCCGAGTCACTGCTGATTGCCCTCGACCTCGAAGGCATCGCCGTGTCCTCGGGATCGGCCTGCTCTTCAGGGACACTCGAGCCGTCCCATGTGCTCAAGGCGATGGGCTTGCCCCATCACCGAACGTTGAGCTCGATTCGCTTCAGCCTGGGCGCCGCGAATAGCGACGCCGATATCGATCGCGTGCTGAGCGTCCTGCCGCGCGTGGTGGAAAAACTGCGCAACCTGACGGCAGTAGGAGGCAGGCGATAATCGAACCGGGTTGAACTCAGGTAAGTGCACCAGTTCAACCCGGTTCGTTCGTCCGGACGCACCATGCGCATCGTCGTAGCCATGTCAGGCGGCGTCGACTCGTCGGTTGCCGCGGCCCTGCTCGCCGAGCAGGGTCACGACGTCATCGGTGTGTCGATGCAGCTCTACGATCAGCGTGAGGGCGAGACGGGCTTCGGCACCTGCTGCACGATCGACGATCTGCACGATGCCAGGCGGGTGGCGCATGCCCTGGGCATCCCGCACTACATCGTGAACTTCGAGGCGCCCTTCGAGAGTGCCGTCATCGACGACTTCGTCCGCGAATACGCCGCAGGGCGGACGCCCATTCCCTGTGCGCACTGTAACAGCGAGGTGAAGTTCGCGCCGCTGCTCGAGCGGTCGCGTGGCTTCGACGCCGAGCGGCTTGCGACGGGTCACTATGCCCGGATCGAGCACGCTGGCGCCGCCGTCCTCCTCAAGCGCGGCGCCGACGCCGCGAAGGACCAGTCCTACTTCCTGTTCTCGCTGACGCAGGAGCAGTTACGCCAGACCCTGTTTCCTGTCGGTGCTCTTGAAAAAGGCGACGTACGAGATGTCGCGCGACGGTTCGGACTTCAGACCGCCGACAAGCCCGACAGCCAGGAGATTTGTTTCGTTCCCGACGGCGACTATGCGGCGTTCGTGGAGAGACAAGCGCCCGACCTCACCCGCGAGGGCGCGATTGTCGATCAGACGGGGGTGGTCATGGGCACGCATGGGGGCGTGCACCGGTTCACGATCGGTCAGCGGAAGGGCCTGCGGCTTTCGTCACGCGAGCCGCTCTACGTGCTGGCCATCGAGCCCGAGCACTCAACCGTCGTCGTCGGGCCGCGCGACGCCTTGGACCGGGCGACCCTTACAGCTTCGCGCGTGAATTGGATCTCCGGCCACCCAGCGGCCTCGTGGATCGAGGTCTCGGCGCAGATCCGTCACCGACACCGATCCGCACCCGCGCGGGTGCGCGCCACGGAGGCCACTCGCGCCGAGCTGACGTTCGAGACGCCGCAGACGGCGATCACGCCTGGACAGGCGGTGGTCTTCTATGACGAGGATGTGGTGTTGGGTGGCGGGTGGATCGACTGACGACGCAGCCCGATCCGGCCGCCGTAACGGCCTGACGATAAATGTGATCCTGGACGTCGCCCGCCGCGAACACACCTTCGACGCTCGTCCGCGAGCCGTGGTGCGTCCGGATGTAGCCATTCTCGTCCAACTCGATCTGCCCGCGAAAGAGCTTCGTGTTCGGGATGTGCCCGATGCCGATGAACACGCCTTCGACCGCCAACTGGCTCGTCAACCCGGTCACGGTATTGCGAAGCACGAGGGCGTCCACCTCGCCCTTCGTGATGTCGCGGATGTCGATGACCTCGGTATCCCACAAGAAGGAGATGCTCGGCGTGGCAAACGCCTTGTCCTGCATCACCTTCGATGCGCGCAGCGAGTCGCGCCGGTGGATGACGACCACTGACGAGGCGAGCTTCGAAAGATAAATCGCCTCCTCCATGGCTGTATCGCCGCCGCCGATGACGGCGACCGGGCGGCCTTTGAAGAAATAGCCGTCGCAGGTGGCGCAGGTGGAGACGCCCCGGCCCGAGAGCTTGCGGTCCACGCCCAGCTCGAGCCACTTGGCGGACGCACCGGTTGCGAGTACCAGCGCTTTGGCGAGATATTCGCTGGTGCCCACCGTGACCAGGAACGGACGCCGTGACAAGTCCACGGACGTCACATCCCCTTGAATGATCTCGGCGCCGAACCGCTCGGCCTGGGCGCGCATCTCCGTCATGAGGTCGGGCCCCATGATGCCGTCTCGGAAGCCGGGCCAGTTGTCGACCATGGTGGTCAGCATGAGCTGTCCCCCCGCTTCGACCCCCTCGATCACGAGCGGCTTGAGATTCGCTCGCGCGGAATAGAGCGCTGCTGTGAGTCCGGCTGGACCCGACCCGAGGATGATGACGTCACGTTCGATGGACATGGAAGGCGGCCGTGTGTCTACAGGTGTTTGTCGAGCATTCGCGTCAGATCGTCCTTCCCGGCCAGGCCGACGACCGTCTCTTTCAGATCGCCGTTCTTGAACAGGAGTAGCGTCGGGATCCCGCGAATCATGAACTTGCTCGGGGTCATGGGGTTTTCGTCGATGTTCACCTTCGCCACCGTCACGCGTCCCGTGTACTCGTCGGCCAACTGATCGACGGTGGGCGCCAGGCGGCGACACGGCGCGCACCACTCGGCCCAGAAATCGACCAGGACGACTCCCGTCTTCACGGAAGAATCGAAGTCCGAATCCGTCAGGTTCTTGATCTTCTCGGAAGCCATAAATCCCTCGACCGGTTATGTAGCGTATCAGCGAAAAGGCACGCACTGATTAGATGCCGGCGCGCGCCGCCGGTGTCACAATGGCTCATCCGCTCAGGCACCAGAATTGTCCGCATGTCGTTGCGAACGCAGTTCACTCGCGTCGCCGCCACCCGGAGTCCGATTACGTCGGGCGATGACTCTTTTATACACCTTGACATACTCGGCCGCGGAGCGGCCCCACGAGAAGTCCTTGCGCATGCCGCTCTGCTGCAGTCTCCGCCACAGGCGAGCGTTGCGGTAGACGGCCAACGCCTGCTGCAGCGCTTCGAGGAGCGCGTCGGGGTGATAATCCGCGAAGAGGAAGCCGGTGCCCTGACCGGTCTTCGGGTCGAAGGGCCGCACGGTATCGACCAGCCCGCCCACGGCGCGAACGACCGGCACGGTGCCGTAGCGGAGGCTGTACATCTGATTGAGGCCACACGGCTCGAACCGCGACGGCATGAGAAACACATCGCTCCCGGCCTCGACGAGATGGGCGCGGCGTTCGTCGAATCCGATGAAGGCGGCAACGCGGTCGGGCCACGATGCGGCCAGCCGGCGCCACAGCTCTTGGTACCTTCGCCGCGATCTTGCCCGACAGATCCTCGACGTCGAACGGCGCGGGCACATGTTCGTCGTGCGCGGGGTTCCAGACGTCTGTATCGATTCCGTTGACAATGCCAATCAGCTCGTCGCGTCGCGCGCGCATCACGCCGTCCAGGCCGTAACCGTACTCAGGCCGCTGGATCTCCTCCGCGTAGGTCGGGCTCACCGTCGTGATGAGGTCGGCGAACATGACGCCCGCCTTGAGAAAACTGAGACGGTCCCAGAACTCGAATCCCCGCACCGTGAACCGCTCCCAGCCGAGCTCGAGGCGCGGGACCCATTCCTTGTTGAAGATGCCTTGGTAAGCCAGATTGTGGATCGTGAACACACACGGCACCGTGCTCAGGGCAGGCGGCGATTTGCTGGCCGCGCGCCGCTTCGCGGCTGGTGGGGCGTCGACGACGCGGACGCTGTCGCCGGCACGCGTGCGCAGGTAGATGGGGACCAGGCCAGCCTGCCAGTCGTGCGCGTGAACGATCGAAAACGGCACGGCCTGCGCGGCGGCCCAGTCGATGGCGGCGGCATTCAGCACGGCGAATCTGAGGGCGTTGTCAGCGTAGTCCACGTTCCTCTCGTTGTAGATCCCATCGCGGTGATAGAGAGGAGGGCAATCGACGAACAGTAAGCGCGCCCCGGGACCGAGTGACTCATCGTAGAGGCCCGCCTCGAAGCGATAGTCGCCAAGGCGCACGCTGATGGTGCCGTGCAAGGTACCTGCGTCGATGCCTCGGTACCGCGGCGTCAGCACCGTCACGTCATGACCCAGACGCCCGAGAGCGCGCGGCAGCGCCGCGGCGACATCCGCCAGGCCCCCCGTCTTGGAATAGGGCTGCACCTCGGAGGCGATCATCAGAATGCGCAGCCGCGACGGCGCCCGTCGCGGGACAGGCTTCTCCTCTACCGCGCGTCGCTCGGCTGCTGCGGGTGCCGTCTTCGAGCGCCTTGCCATCAACACAGAGTATCAAGAGTCGCATTCCCCCATTCCCTCGTTCCCTTATTCCTTCATTCCAACAATATAGAATCCACCTTGTGTCCAAGCCCCCTCTGCGAACGCGGCC
>JAIVJN010000001.1:0-29351 GCA_020200025.1 Acidobacteriota bacterium
ACGCCCTGGTGACCCAATGGCATGCCGACGCCGCCATCGTCACCGAACCGACGGACCTGGCGATTGCGGTCGCGCACAAGGGGTTCGAGTGGGTCGAGATCGAGACCGAAGGTCGCGCCGCGCACGGCAGCCGGCCGCGAGAGGGGCGCGACGCCATCCTGCGCATGGGCCGCGTGCTGGCGGCGATCGAGGCGCTCGATCGCCGCTTGCAAAGCGGCGCCAGTCATCCGCTCCTCGGGTCGGCCTCGCTGCACGCGTCGCTCATCGAAGGCGGCCGCGAGTTGAGCAGTTACCCCGACCGCTGTGTGCTGCAGATGGAGCGGCGCACGCTGCCCAGCGAGTCTGTCGGATGCGCAGGCCACGAGATCGAGGGGATTCTCGCGACCCTGCGCGCACAAGACGCCGAGTTTCGTGCGGCGGCGAAGTCGATGTTCGCGCGCTCCCCTTATGAGATCGCCCCCACTCACCCATTGCCGCGCACGCTGGCGAGTGCCGCGCGCCGCGCGGGACATGCCTCGACCGAAACTGGGATGAGCTTTTGGACTGACGCGGCAATTCTCGGCGGAGCCGGCATCCCCTCGGTTCTCTTCGGCCCGACCGGCGCGGGCTTGCACGGGCTCGACGAGTGGGTGGATGTCGCGTCGGTCGTGCTGTGCCGCGACGTGCTGGCGGAGTTGATCCAGGAGTGGTGCCGCTAGCTTCGATCGCTGAGCACCCCTTTGACGACGAACCAGACGTTCGCGGGCCGCTCGCCGAGTCGGCGCATGAAGTACGGATACCACTCGCGCCCGAACGGCACGTACAGGCGAACCCGATAGTCCTGCTTGAGAAGTGCTGCCTGCAGGTCGCGGCGGATACCGTAGAGCATCTGAAACTCGAATCGATCCTTCCCGTAGCCACGCGCCGCCACGTACCGTTTGGCCTCCTCGATGATTCGCACGTCGTGCGTGGCAATGGCGGGATACGTTCCGCTGTCGAGCAGCCGCTTCATGACCTCCACGAAATTGACGTCGACCTCCTCCTTGTTCTGGAACGCGACCTCGCGCGGCTCTTTGTACGCTCCCTTGACCAGTCGGATCCGGGCACCGAGCGCGTTGACGCGCTCGAAGTCGGCCGCCGTGCGATGGAGATAGGACTGCAACACGACCCCGACGTTGCGATACCCCTGTTGCCATAGGGTTTCGAAGATCTGGATCGTGTCCTCCGTGTAGAGCGCGCTCTCCATATCGATCCGTACGAAGAAGCCGTGCTGCCCGGCCGGCTCGAGAATTCGGCGCAGGTTGTCGATGCACGTCGCGCGATCGACGTCGAGACCCAGTTGGGTGAGCTTGAGCGAGACGTTCCGCTCGATGTCGGCTTGCACGATGACGTCGATGATCCGCAGATAGTCGCGTGTCGCTTCGGCCGCCGCTTCGGAGGTGGCGACCGACTCTCCCAGGTAGTCGAGCGTCAGCAAAAGGCCGCGGCCGCTCAAGCCGCGAACTGCCGCGACCGCTTCGTCGATGGTCTCGCCGGCGATGAAGCGACGAGCGAAGCCGGTCTCGCGCGCCATGCCATACCGCGACGCCAGTTGCTGAAGCCAGGAGACTCGCGCAAGCGAGTGAAATAGGGTTTTCGCAGCAGCGCCGAGCATCAGTGGGTCGAACCGGTCGGGGAGAGCAGGTGTTCGATGTTGCGCGCGTAATACCGCAGAACGTTACGCTCGCGCACGCGCAGCCGCCCTCCTTCGAGGACGACAATGCCCCGACCCTCGAGGAGCTCTGTCGCAGCCTCGACAGCCTCGTCGGCACCGGTGACGCCGAGATTGGCGTTCGAGGCAGCCAGCGTATCGATGAGTGCGGCGACCCGCGAGGTCAGCTCGGTCCGATCGATCGAGGGCCGCATGGCCGCCGCGACGAGCGCGGTTGGCAGCACTTTGTACAGTCGACCGATCGCCGATCGGACCAGATGCGACAGATCGAGCACCGAGCGGCGCGACTGATGATCGAACCCGTCGAGGGTGATCGGGCGGCCGAACGTCACAAAGGCGCGGCTCCGATACCCGACGGCGTAGCGGACCATTTCTGCAAGCTCGCGGGCGAACGGCCGCTGTCGGCGCTTCACGCGCTGGCGCGACAGAATATGATCCTCGAGCACCAAGTCGTAGGAGATCGCCGTCGGCACGATGACCATGCCGCGGATGCCGGCCTGCAACGCGGCACTGAACAAACCGGTCTTCGACGACTTGAGCTCGCCGCTGTAACTCCTTCCGCCCTCCGGATAGAAAAAAAGATCGTGCTTGCGCAGCAACTCGGCCACGTACGCCTTGAGGGTGATGAGATAGGCCGGATCCTTGGTGTTGCGCCGAATCGGCATGGCACCCGTGACGTGCTTGTGAATCAGCCCCAACGGGCCACCGAAGAGGTTGATGCCCGCGGCGATAATCGGTGGGCGCACGCCGCCATCGTCGAGCACGAGAGGCTCGATGAGATAGTCCGTATGACTCTTGTGGTTCGACGCGTAGACGATGCGGTGGCGGAGCGCGGCGTCGCGAGGGTGCTCGACATGTTCGCCGACGCGTTCGATCTTGCGCAGGATGGGAAAAAGCGGATACTCGAGCGCGCGATACAGCTCATACCGTTGCGTCGTCCGGAGCTCGTCGAGATAGGCAATCACGCGCTCGCGTGCGATGTCACCGCGCACCCCGTGACTGCCTTCGAGGTAGCGCGCGACTTCTTCGCGGGCGAGCACGGCCAGGGTGATGTCGTCCATCATCGGACCGCGACAGAATATAACAATGCAGATTGCAGATTGCAGGCTGCAGAGTGGAACACGACCCTTTTGTGCTCTGAAACGTTGCACTCTGCACTTTGCACTCCGCGTCTTCTATCCCAGCGCCTCGACGATCGCCTGAGAAAAGGCCGTTGTCGACGCCTTCCCGCCGAGATCGGGCGTAAGGGTCTGGCCTTGCTGGAGCACGAACGTCAGCGCGCGCATGATGCGGTCGGCACGGTCGTCCTCACGCAGGTGGCGGAGCATCAAGACGGCAGAGAGCAGGAGCGCCGTCGGATTGGCTCGATCGCGGCCGGCGATATCGGGCGCCGTGCCGTGGACCGCCTCGAAGACGCCGACGCCGCGCTCGCCAAGATTTGCCGCCGGCACGACGCCCAGGCCTCCGACCAGCCCGGCGCACAGGTCTGAGACGATGTCGCCGTAGAGGTTTGGCAGGAGCATCACGTCGAATTGCTCCGGCCGCATGACCAGATGCATGCAAGCGGCATCGACGATGCGTTCGTCGTACTGCACCTCTGTATATTGCTTCGACATCCGGCGGGCGCAGTCGATGAACAGCCCATCGCTCAGCTTCATGATGTTTGCCTTGTGTATCGCCGTTACCTGCTTGCGTCCATGACGCCGCGCATACTCGAAGGCGAAGCGCGCGATGCGCGTCGAGGCGGCCTCCGTGATGATCTTGAGGCTCTCCACTACCCCTGGCACCACGACGTGCTCGAGGCCGGCATAGAGATCCTCGGTGTTCTCGCGAACGATGACCAGATCGACGCCGGTAAAGCGTGACGGGACAGAGGGCAGATTCCACACCGGCCGAAGATTGGCGTAGAGATCCAGAGCCTTGCGCAGGCCGACATTCACGCTGGTAAAGCCTTCGCCGATGGGCGTGGCGATTGGCCCCTTGAGCGCCACTTTGTTCCGCTGAATCGACTCGAGCAAGTCCCCCGGAAGTGTCGTTCCGTGCGTCTCGAGCGCGGATGCACCCGCCGTGAAGCCTTCCCAGCGAACGTCCAGGCCCGTGGCCTCGACGATGTGGACGACGGCGCGCGTGACTTCCGGACCGATGCCGTCACCGGGAATCAGCGTGATGGTATGCGGCATAGTTCAGTGCAGAGTGCAGGTGAGAGTGCAAAGTGCAGTATCTTACCTGCCGCCTGTCCACCTTCGCCGCCCTGAGGCCGCTTCGGTGGACCGCCCGTCGCTCGCGGGTTGTCTCGAGCGAGCGACGGGGACCGCCTGCCGCCGTGAAGTCAGAACTTGGCCGCCAGCAACGTTGCCGTGGCCTCGACGAGCGCGCGGTCCGAGGGCCCGAAGGCGGCTGGCCGGTCGCTGTCGATGTCGATCTCGCCCAAGACCTCGTCGCCGCGCATGATGGGAGCCACAATCTCGGAGCGGGTTTCGAGACTGCACGCCAGATAGCGCGGATCGGCATCGACGTTGTCGACGACAATCGTGCGCCGCTCCGACGCGGCCGCCCCGCAAAGGCCGCGATGAAGCGGGATCCGCGTGTGCGGGGACGGCTTGCCCAGGAAGGGACCGAGCACGAGCTCGTGATCGTCGAGCAGGTAGATGCCGATCCAGGTGTAATGAGGCACCCGTGCTTTCAAGATCTCAACCGAGCGACGGAGCGCTGCCTCCCGCTCGTGTTCGGCTCCCACCGCCGCCTTGATCTCCGCAAGCACGCCATCGTACGTCGTCGTCGCCATGGTCATTCCCGGGTCTCCCAGCCGAGCAGCAGTAGACCGCCAAACGCCGCGGCCGAGAGCAATGTCTCGGAGATGCCGTGCAAGCGGTCGAACTCTTGGCGGCGCGCATCGTCGGCTGGCAACCGATTGACGGGGCCCGAGACGGCGCGCTGGAGGGCGTCGATGCGAGGCGTCAACACGAGCCCGGAATACATGGTGGCGCCGAGCATGAGCACGATGATCCCTGCGCGGATGCCGGCCGTCCGAGGCCGTGGGCCGACGAGTCGTTGGACGATGAGCGCCAGCAGGAGGACGGCGGCCGCCGCGTACGCGACCAGATTGAAGCGCTTCAGGATCTCGCCAAACACCTGCCCGGCCAGCACGCGACCGGTGGTCGGGTCCGCCGACTCGAGCACACGAAAGGTGGCCGGTGCGACGATCGCTCCTGCTACGATCATCCCGCTGAGCCAAATCACCAGGGCGAGGACGTAGAGATAGCGCACGGCGAGCATCGCGCCATTATAAGCAACGGCCGGTTTGGCCGCTTCTCTGCGGCTTGCTACACTTAGTGATTTCCGTCTGGAGGACGCGCGTGGCCGTAGAGACATCGATCGTGCCGGCACTGAAGAACATCGCGACACGGCTCAGGATCGAGTCGATTCGATCGACCACCGAGGCCGGCAGCGGTCATCCCACCACCTGCATGTCAGCGGCCGACCTGGTTGCGGCGCTCTTCTTTTCGGAGATGCGCTACCATCCACAGAACCCCCGCCACGCTCTCAACGACCGCTTCGTGCTGTCAAAAGGGCACGCGGCGCCGCTGCTCTATGCGGTGTGGGCTGAAGTGGGGCTGATTCCGAAGGCGCAGCTCACCGACCTTCGTAAGCTCACCTCCGACCTCGAGGGCCACCCCACCCCGCGCTTGCCCTTTGTGGACGTGGCAACCGGGTCGCTCGGCCAGGGGTTACCGGCCGGTGTCGGGATGGCGCTCAACGCCCGACGCATCGGCGCGAAGTGCCGCACCTACGTCCTCATGGGGGACGGCGAGGCCGCCGAAGGCTCCAACTGGGAAGCCGCGGCAGCGGGTGCGCATCATCGCCTCGATTCGCTCTGCGGCATCATCGACGTCAACGGCCTCGGGCAAAGTGGTCCCACTGACTTCGGCCACGACGTCGAGGTCTATCGGCGCCGCTGGAACGCCTTCGGCTGGCACACCCTCGTCATCGACGGCCACGATCTCGAGCAGATTCTGGCAGCCTACGCCGAAGCCCGCCGCGCTACGGGTCGCCCGTCGATGATCATCGCCCGCACGCTCAAAGGCAAAGGCGTGTCCTTTACGGAAGGAGCGGCCAACTGGCACGGGAAGGCGATGAAGAAAGACGAGGCGGAACGTGCGATGCGCGAGCTCGACGCACAACTCGTGCCCGAGCCCTCCGACGCGCGACCCCTCATTGCCGAACCCGAGGGCGAGCTGCGGCCAGAGTCGATTCGGGCGGTGGCGCCGCCCACCTACACGTTGGGTGACACGGTGGCGACGCGCGAAGCGTTTGGCACGGCGCTGGCCAAGCTCGGCGACGCCGATTCGCGCGTCGTCGCGCTCGACGGCGACGTGAAGAACTCGACGTTCAGCGAGCGCTTCGAAGCGGCGCACCCGGACCGCTTCTACCAGATGTTCATCGCCGAGCAGGTGTTGATCGGGGCATCGATGGGACTGGCCGCCCGCGGGGCCATCCCGTTTCCGTCCACGTTCGCGGCGTTCATGGGCCGCGCAGGCGACTTCATTCGCATGGGGGCGATCAGCAAGGTGAATATGAAGATGGTGGGATCGCACGCGGGCGTGTCGATCGGCGAAGACGGTCCGTCTCAGATGGCGCTCGAAGATCTGTCCCTCATGACGGCCCAGCCCACCATCACCGTGCTCTATCCTTGCGATGCGGTGAGCACCGAACGGCTCGTGGTCGAAGCGGCCATGCACGACGGCCCGGTGTACATCCGGGCGTCTCGCCCGAAGACGCCGGTGATCTACGACAACCGCGAGGCGTTTCCCATTGGCGGCTCCAAGACGCTGCGGCGAAGCGACCGCGATGTCGCCACCGTCATCGCGGCGGGCGTGACCGTCTACGAAGCGTTGAAGGCGCACGACGAGCTGAAAGGACGTGGCCTCAACATTCGCGTCATCGACGCCTATTCCATCGAGCCGATCGATGCCCCGGCATTCTTGCTCGCCGGCCGTGAGACCGGGCATCTGATTACGGTCGAAGACCACTATCCACATGGCGGGTTGGGGGACGCGGTGGCGCTTGTCGTCGCGCCCGCGGGCATGGTGGTGACGCGGCTCGCCGTTCGCGAGATCCCGAGGAGTGGAAAACCCGAAGAACTGATGGACCTCTACGGCATCTCGGCGCGCCATATCGTCTCCACCGTTACAGCCGCGCAGGTGGCGCACTAGCCCGCCGACAGGGCCTATCCGCCTTCGCTCGCGCGGTGGGGGCGAGCTGCGGGGAGACCGGAACTCTCCGCTGTCACGCGCACGCGAGATGCGTACAATGTCGCCATGAACAAGCTGATGTTCGTGCTGGCAATGGTGGGATGCCTGGCGACTGTCGCGGTTGCCGAGCAATCGGCGCGATCGCGGCGCGTCCTCGAAACCGAGCTCGTCATGGCCAACGCCGACAACGCCCCTTTGCAGCAGTGGGCGACCAGCCAGCCGGGCGCAGAGTTCGAAACCGTCACCGAGTTTCGACCCGGGCAGCCCGTCATCGCGCAGGCGCGGGTGCAAGGGTGCGATCCGGGCGATAGTGGCCGCTGCCAGGTCACGGTGCAGTACACGGTGTACGGGCCCGACGGCAATGTGTACCGCACGGCCGAGGCGCGACCCGCCGAAATGGGGAAGCCAGCGCCCTCGCTGCATCTCACGTTTGCCGACACCGACGTCGTCGGCCTGTACCGCGCGGTGACCATCGTGCGCGATGCGACTGCCAAGCGCATGGTCCGTAGCGAGCGCGTGTTCGGCCTGCGCGCGAAGGATTGACCATCGCGTCCTTGCGAGGAGCCAGCATGATCGACCCGGGTAAGAAGGCGCCTGCCTTCTCGCTGAAGGATCAGGATGGAACCAAGCGCCGTCTGTCCGACTATGCCGGCCAGCCAGTCGTGCTGTTCTTCTATCCGAAGGACGACACGCCAGGCTGCACGACCGAGGCGTGCGCCTTTCGCGACAACTTGCCAGAGCTCGCGAAGACGAAGGCCGCCATTCTCGGTATCAGTGTGCTCGACGAGAAGAGCAAGGCGAAGTTCGCAGGCAAATACAGCCTGACCTATCCGCTGCTCGCCGATGCCGATCACGCCGTCGCAGAGAAGTACGGCGTGTGGCAGGAAAAGTCGCGCTACGGACGAACGTACATGGGCATTGCTCGGACGACATATCTCATCGGGCCCCAAGGGCAGGTCGTCCGGCGCTGGGACAACGTCAAGGTCGACGGGCACGCCGAAGACGTGCTCGCCGCCGTGCGGGCGCTCTGACGCGGGCACCCGTGGTGCGGTCGCATGCCGACGAGCACCTGCACGATCGCCACGACCGCTCTGGCCTGTGGACGGCGCTGAGCGGATTGGGCCTGCTGGCTGGGTGGGCCGTCGAAGGTGTCGGCGCCAAGCATTGGCTCGAGGCGTTCGGCGGCCAGTCGCACGATGCACGAGTCGCCGTGCTCTACGGCCTCTCGGCGGCCGCCGGACTGTGGCCGATGTGGCCGCGCGCACTCGCGTCTCTCCGCCATCGCCATCTCGACATGCACGTGCTGGTGTGCGTGTCGGTCATCGGCGCGGCCGCCATCGGCGAGTGGTCCGAAGGTGCCGCCGTTGCGTTCCTCTTCGCGCTGGCGCACCGCATGGAGGCGTGGAGCCTCGAGCGCGCCCGCGTCGCGCTCGCGGGTCTCGTCTCCGAGGGCGCGGGTGACGTGTGGAGCGATCTGCACCGTCCCGCGCCCACCGAGCGATGGATCGAGCGCTTTGCCGCCATCTACACCCCGATTGTCACCGCGACGGCGCTTGCAGTGGCAACGCTACCGCCGCTCGTCGATGGCGCGTGGGGTGTGTGGTTCTACCGCGCCCTGGTGTTCATCGTGCTCGCCTGCCCGTGCGCGCTCGTGATCTCGACGCCGGTGAGCGTGGTCGCCGCGGTGACGTCGGCGGCTCGGATGGGCGTGCTCATCAAGGGCGGCGCCCCACTGGAGCAGGCCGCGCAGGTCGACGACGCGAGTGAAGAGGCGCTGGCGAAGGCCGGAGTAACGGTGGCGAACCTCGACGAGCCGCCGCAGCGGATCGCCGGCGCGAACGTCGTCATGCGAGGCGATCCGGAACAGTCGCGCGAGTTTCTCGTGGGGCACGCGAAGCGAGCGATGTCGGTCATTCGTCAGAACGTCGCCGTCGCGCTGGTGACCAAGCTCGCCTTCTTGGCGTCTGCCGCTTTTGGGGCGGCGCCCTTGTGGATGGCGGTCCTCGCCGACACGGGCGCCACGGTTGTCGTGACGCTCAACGGCTTGAGGCTGCTTCGCGCGCCCGGTCCCGCCGCGGCGGACGGCACCAGGCACACGAAGCAGGGATAGCTCAGCGCTGTCGCTGCTGGAACCGCGCCGCAACCTTCGCCCGGAGCTCTGCTGCCTTCTGCTGCTGCTCCGGCGTCAGAATGTTCCACACCTCGCCATGCACCCGTCCCTTGAGCACCGCCGCGTCGGCTTGCACCGCGGCCACCTCCGCACTCCGTGCGCGAATGGTTGATTCGTCGAAGGTGGAGGCCGTCACCGCGTCATTCAACGCCATGTTCGCCGTGCGCAGACGCGCGCCAATCTGCGTGAGCTCGTCGCGATGTCCCTGAACGACGGTGCGGACCTGCTCCTCCTGTGCGTCGGTGAGATCGAGATGCCTGATGCCGATCTCGCGCAAGAGGTTCATGCCGTGGCGTGGCCCACCCAGCCCGCCAAAGGACCGCTCTCCGCGCGGGTTGGGCTGTGCCTGCGCGTGCAGCAGCGCGCCGGCAGACAGGGCGCCGGTCGCGAGCGCGGAAATCACCGCAACCGCTACCCATCGAGTCGTGATCGTCATGAGTCCTACCCTTCCTTGGTCGCATTCGACGCTGCCCGAAGGATTCGAGTGGCGCCGCGTCTTCTATGCCATTGGACGGGCGCTCGGTGGCATGCGTGTGGAGCGCGCGTGAAAAAAGTGTGGCGAGGTGGCAAAAGCCCGCAGCCCCAGCCTTGACCGGTAAGATGAGGGCGTGAAGGCGCTCTTGGTGAACCTGCTGACCGTGCGGGACAGCGGCTACAGGTTTGCCGATGGCTGAGCGCGCCTGGTTGCGCAGCTTCTATTGGCGTATCGCCGCGGGCGTCATCGTGCTGCTGGCCGCGGTCCTTGCCGCCCAAGTCGGCCTCTTCCTCTGGTTGGCCGTGCGAACGGAAGGCGGCCTGCCGCCGCGCATGCTCCATGACGTGGCGCGGCTCGTGGCGACCGATCTCACGGCGGCCATCGAAGCGGATCCGTCGATCGATCTCGCGCGCTACGCGCGGCGCCGTATCGAGTCGCTGCATCGCCCCGCCGTCGTCCTGCTACTCGACGGCCGGATCATCGCTCCACCGGATGTGCGCGTCCCGCCGCGCTTGCTGAGTTTCGGCCGGCGACAGCTCGATCGCGCCGAGCCGGCCGGAGAAGAGCCAGTCGGAGCCTACGAGCTGCGCAGACCGACGGCGTTCGCACCCGTGGTCGTGCACGGCAAGGTGGTGGCCGGTGTTCTCGTACCTCCTGTACGAGGGCCGCGGCGCGTCGTGGGTGAGTTCGGGCCGTTGCTCGCCGGCGGGCTGGTGGCACTGCTCGTGTGCGGCGCCGCCGTTGGGGCTCTACTGATCTTTCGACCGGCCCAGGCGCGCCTCCGTGCGCTCGAAGATGCTGCTCGGCGACTGGGCGAAGGCGACCCCTCCGCCCGTGCGCCGGTCAAAGGATCGGACGAGATCGCCGACGTCGCCCACGCCTTCAACCGCATGGCCGATGAGCTCGTGGCGCGCCAGGCCGATCTCACGGCCGCCGATCGTGCCCGTCGCCAACTGCTGGCGGACGTGTCGCACGAGCTGCGAACGCCGTTGACGGCGATTCGAGGCTACGCGGAAACGCTGACCTTGCCACCCTTCTCGCCGGTTGCTGCCGAGGGGCTGCGCGCCGTGGGCGTCATCCGCGAGGAGGTGGAGCGAATCGATCGTCTGGTCGATGACCTTCTCGATGTGGCCCGTTATGAAGCGGGTGGTGTGCAGTTGACGCTCGAGCCGATGCTCGTCGCCGAGCTGTTCGCGCGGGTCGAAGCGCGTCATGCGCCGGAGGCACGTGAGCGCGGCGTTCGGCTGTCTAGCCGCATTGCTCCGGGAGCTGAGCGCCTCACTGCAGACGCGCGTCGACTGGAGCAGGCGCTGCAGAATCTGGCCGCCAACGCCCTTCGCCATACGCCGGCGGGCGGAGAGGTCACCCTTACAGCCGAGCGTGTTGCCGGCCGTCTGTCCGTGTCGGTGCGCGACACGGGTGCCGGAATTCCAGCCGAGCACGTGCCGCACGTGTTCGACCGCTTCTACAAGGCCGACCCCGCAAGAGCCGAATCGGGCACGGGTCTCGGCCTCTCGATCGTTCGCGCGATCGTCGAGCGGCACGGCGGCCACGTGACGGTCAGGAGCACGCCGGGCGTGGAGACGGTGTTCGAGATCGCGTTGACGGGATAAGGGGGGCTGCCGCCTGCCCTATCGACTCTTCGTGCCTTCAGCGGCTGGCGCCGGCCGCGCCCTCAGGAGACCGCTGAAGATGCCCTGAAGCAGATCGATATTGTCGGCAAGCAGATCGAAGAGGTCGGCGCGAGCGAAGCGGAGTGCCGAGCCCTGCACCGTGACCTCGGCCTTTGCCACCAACGGCGAGCCGCCCAACGTTTCGTAGATCCCGAGCGCGTCGCCTGCCTCGGCCAGATCCGATTCGCTGCCGGGGAGCTCGACTTTGACCCCGCCACTGAGGACGATGAGGAGGGCGGCCTGAGATCCACCACCGAACGGATCGGCCCCTTTCTCGAGCGGAATGGCCCGCGCGATGCTGGCGAGGCGTAAGAGCTGCGGCGCAGTGGCCCTGGCGAGTAGTGGGCTCGATTGCAGCAGGAGCACGCGGTCGAGCGCGTCCAGGCCTCCTTCGACTCGCGACTGGATCTCGGGGGCGAGCCGCCCGTGCATGACGGTGCGCCACTCCGGTCGCCCCTTGGTCTCGATGAGCAAACGGAAGATGCCTTGCGCGATCTCGACGTTTTCCGAGAGCAGGGATAAGAACTCTTCGGTCGTCAGTGAGAGGCAGATCGCGGGCTCGACGGCGCGGATGGTGGCGCGCATCGGACTCCCCTCGAGCTCCTCTTCGAATGCCAACGTGGCCGGCGCGGCGATCTCCTCCGTCTCGCCTCGGTCTGCCCGCGCCACGACGCGTCCGTCGAGCAAGAACTGCAACCGCTCGGGCGCGTGGCCCTGTTCGTAGAGCACCCGGCCCGACTCGTGCCGAACCTGACGCCCGAGCCCGGCGATCCGGAACAACTCATCGACCGAGGCGAAGTCGAAGAGTTGGATGCCTCTGAGGCGATCCGCGAGCTCGACCGCGGGAAGCGGCTCGAGCCACAAGGCGCGACGGCGCTCGGCCGGCATCCGGTAAGCGGCGAGCGCCCACGACGCCGCTTCGAAGACATACCAGTCGCGCACATCCCGGTGCGCGAGGACGTGCTCGAGGTCATCGGCCAGCGCCCACATCGCGCGCTCTTCGACCAGGTGAATCGCCGCCGCGGCGATGACCTGATCGTCGTCGTGCACGAGCTGCGCAATGCTGTCGTCGACGTCGCGCACGCGCGTCTTGTGGAGGACGTTACCTTTGCGGATGCGCTCTTCGGCCGGCATGTCCTCGACGAGCAACATGACCCGGCGTCGCACGTCGCCCGAGAGCATGTTGTCGAGATACTCGGTGGCGCTCGACCGTGCCCGCGCATCGCCGGTGGAAAGCGCCATTCGCACCACGCGAATGTCGGCTGGCGGGTTGACGAGCGCCAGCAGCCGGAAGACGCGGTCGACGGTCCGCTCGTGCTTCTCGTCAAGCGCTCTCGCCAAGAGCGACGTGCGGTCGAGCGATGGCACATCCGGACCGGGGCCCGCGACGAACAAGTTGTGGTGCAATGTCAGCGCGCTGAACGCACGCGTCGTCTCCCGGGCGATCTGATGAGCCACGACCGCGGCATCGACGGTGAGCTCTGGGTGATCCTGTCTCAGCCGCTCGATCGCCGCGATCGCCTTGAAGCGGACGAACCCATCCGCGTCGGAGAGGGCGCTGACCAGGGCGTTCATCGACGCCTGGCTGGGGATGAGGGCCAGCGTCGACGGCACGTGACGCCGCACCCATGGGTCTTCGTCACGATCGCGGAGGAAATAGGCCAACGCGTCGATCACGCCCTCACCGTAGCCGACGAGCACTTGGCGCGCCGAGGCCTTCAGCAGGCGATTGCGCAGCAGCGACACGAGTGGCGGCACGAACAGGTAATCGCTCGAGCCCATCTTGCCGGCGCTCAGAATCGCCGCTCGTGCGACGTTGAGGTCGGCGTCGTACATCAGCGGGATGAGCATCGGCCGGAAGCGGGGATTCTGCACGTGGCCGAGCGCCTGCGCGACCTCGAGGCGCACGGTCGCCTCTTGCTCGCGGGTGTCATCGGCTAGCCGCCGCAACGCCTCTTCGGCAGCCAATAGATCCGGCTCCTCGCCGGTCGATGCGAGCGCCGTCGCTGCCGTCACGACCAGCTTGGGGTCCGAGGCTTTGAGGTAGGGCCGCAGCGTCACCGCGGCACCCTCGTGGCGTATCGCGCCGACGGCACGCATCGCCGCCAGCCGCACCTCCGAATCCGCGTCCTTCAACGCCCGCTCGACGGCGGTGGTCCAGCGTTCTGCGCCCGCTTCACCCGCCGCCTCGGCGACGCGCAAGGCACGTGCGCGCACGGCGGAAGATTCGTGGAAGAGCAGCAGCGGCGTCACCAGATGCCGCTTGTCGAGCGATTCGAGCAGATCGATGGCGTACAGCACCCGACGAGGCTCCGGATGGGCGAGCTCCGACACGAGGGTCTCGATCGTCGACAAATCGGCGGTGTCGATGCGGATATCGGCGGCGCGCATGTCCTGCTGCTCGATGCTGCGGCGGAACGAGGCCAGGTATTCGCGGCGGGCGCGGAGCGCAAAGACGATCCAGAGCGCCATCACCGACAAGCTCGCGATGCTCAGTTGCTGCCAGGTCAGCCCGAGGCCCCAGTCCTTGATCAGGACGAGGATGAGCAAGGCGCCCGCGCCTTTGGCCAGGCGATCGACGGTGACATCGATGAACGGCTTGGCCCGGTACTTCAGGTCGGTCGGCAACGGAAGAAACAGGATCTCCCGCGACGTCTTGTCGACGGTATAGCGAAGCGAGGTGTCGAGCACGCGCGCCAGGCCCGCGGTCCAGAGCGCCCCGTTCAGCAGCATCAACAAGCCCGAGCCGCCCAGGCTGACCGGGAGAATCATCAGCGCGAAGCCGATGCCCAGAAATCGGTGAATGCGGCTCGTGATGAACACTTGGATGAAGAAGCCCGCGAGCGACAGGTAGATCGTGATCTCGGCGAGGAAGGCCGCGATGGCGTCGGCGTTTTGCTGCCCCTTCGCCTCGGCCGTGGCCATGTTCAATTGCTGTTCGATGATGGCTGCGCCGACCGCCGCAAAGCCGATGACGAGCGCGATGATCTGAAGATGACGAGACGAGCGGAGTAGCTGCAAGGCCTCTCCGCTCGAGACGCTTTCTTCTTCTCCAGTCTTCCTCGCGTCGCTGGCGCCCGCCTTTCGCTCGCGCTTGACGATCGCGACCACGATGCCGAGACAGAGCGCCATGATCGACGCGCTCAGCAGCAGCATCGTGTACGACCCGAGTTGCTCGACGAGAAACTTGGTGAGCGCCGCCCCCGAGGCGCCACCCAGACTGGCGCCGCCGCCGATGAAGCCAAAGATCCGCTTCGCCTGCCGCGGATCGTAGACGTCGTTGGCCAGGGTCCAGAACTGACTGATGAGCAGAATGCCGAGGATCAGGCCGACCAGATAGAACGCAACCGAAATCCACTCCGCGCCGATCGTCGTGAAGAGCAGCCAAAAGAGCAGGAGCAGGCCCACCATGCCGGCCTGCGTCACCGGAATGGTCCATCGCCGCGGCACCGCCGCCATGACCATGGAGTAGGCCTGCATGATGAGGCCGATCAGCACGCCGGCGCCGAACTGCACCCACGGCAAGTTGTCGGCGCCAAGATTGGAGATGAACTCGGACCGGGTGATCGGCTTGATGATGTTGTAGCTCGTCATTGCGAGAAACGAGTACGCGAACATCAGAAACGCCGTCGTCGCTTCGCTCGCGCGAATCTCGGCGACGGGCCGCATCAACCTGCTGATCAGGGAGCCCGAAGGGCGCTCGGACATAGTGAAACCTGGGCCGCATCATACCTTACGGTCGCGTTGGTTCCGGACGCGGGTGCGGCCCGCCCGTGCGCGGCGGCCTAAGTTACACTCGCTTCACGTGGCTGGATGCTGATCCTCGTCGAACGCCTCCTCGGCCTCAGCGGTCGTGAGCTTCGCCGCGCCCTGCCGCTGTGCGCCTATCTCTTTCTCATCATCTCTTCGACCGTGGCGAGCAAGGCTGCGCGCGATGCGCTCTTCCTCGATCGCTTCGAGGCCATCGATCTGCCCTACGTCGACATCGCCATTGCGGTCCTCGTCGGGTTTGTCGCCGCCTTCTACATCCGCGCCGGCTCGCGCACGAACCTGCGTAACCTGCAGATCGCCAGCCTGTTGGCATTCGCCGCCTCGTCGGTCGTGTTCTGGTCGATGGCGAGCGCACCGGCTCGCGAGAGCGGCACGTTGTTCATCGTGATCTACATCTGGGTCGGCGTGCTCAGCGTCTTGCTGCCGATGCAGGTGTGGACCTTGGCCAACTACGTGATGACGAGTCGCGAAGCCAAGCGCGCCTTCGGACTCATCGGCAGCGGCGCCATCCTCGGGTGGATCGTCGGCGGCGTGGCGACCCGCGAATCGGTCTCTCGCTTCGGCACGGAGAGCATGCTGCTGTGGGTGGCGGCCACGCTCATCGTCTCGGCGGCGCTCGTCGCCTGGATCTGGCGCGAGCGTCCCTCCTACATCGACGACGATGTACCGGCCGGGGGGGCGGCGGTCCGAGGACAGAATGCCGGCCTGGCGGCCAGCCTGAGGCTCATCCGCGATTCTCGCTACCTCACGTCCATCGCTGCCGTGATCTGCCTCTCGGCGTTCGTCACCACCGTCGTCGGATGGCAGTTCAAGGCGATTGCCAAGGCCCACATCGCAGAGACCGATCAACTGGCGGCCTTCTTCGGCACGTTCAATATGGTGGCCGGCCTGCTGTCGCTCGGGTTGCAGCTGCTGTTGACCAGCCGGGTGCTCCGCAGCCTGGGTATTGGCGTCACGCTCTTCGTAGTGCCGGTCGCGATGACGTTCGGCTCGATTGGGCTGCTCATCTCGGGATCGCTCGTCGCCGCGGCGGCGCTGAAGGCGAGCGACCAGGTGCTTCGCTACTCGATCGACAAGGCGACGGTCGAGCTGCTGTATCTGCCGGTGCCGGTGACGCTGACCTTCCGCATCAAGTCATTCATCGACACGGTGGTCTATCGTCTCGGCGACGCCCTGGGTGGGCTGGCGGTGCTGACCTTCGCCGTCGGCTTCGGGTGGCAGGCCATCCAGTTATCGTCGGTCGTGCTCGTGCTCATCGCGGGATGGATTGCCGCGGCCGTCGTGGCGCGCCGGCAATACGTCGAGAACCTCCGCGAGAGCATCCATCAGCACCGCGTCGACGCCGAACGCAGCGCCGCGCCCCTCCTCGAGCGCACGACCTCGGACCTCCTGATGTCGCAGCTCAAAGGCGACGTCAAACAGATCCTCTACGCCCTGAGCTTCTTCGAAGCGTCGCACGATCGCGCCGTGCACCCCGCCGTTCGCGCGCTGCTGAAGCACCAGTCGGCCGAGGTTCGCCAAGCTGCTGTCAGCGTGCTGTCGCGCAAGGGTGACACGACCGTTCGGTCCGAGATCGAGAAGCTGCTGTACGACCCCAGCCTCGAGGTGCGCACGGAAGCGCTGATGTACCTGACCCAGTACGCGCATCTCGATCCGCTGGAGCGCATCGAGCAGCTCGGCAACTTTCCCGACTTCTCGATCCGGGCGGCGATGGTCGCCTTCTTGGCGCGACCCGGGCGCACGCAGAAGCTCGAAGCGGCGCGAGTGATGCTCGCCTCGATGGCCGAGGACAAGAGCGACGCGCGCGCGCGACTCGAGGCCGGCCGGCTCCTCTCGATCCTGCCCAACGTCTTCGACCGCGAGCTGCGCATTCTGCTGGCCGACGACAGAGCCGACGTCGTGTCCCAAGCCATCAAAGCCGTCGGGGTGCTCGGCAAACGCACGTTCGTTGGTCGGGTCATTGAGAGACTGGCCGAGCCCGACCTGACGGAGGCGTGCGTTGAAGCCCTTGCACGGCTGGGCGACCGCGTGGTCGGCTCGCTCAGAGACTATCTGGTCGATGGCGCCGCGCCGCTCGATATTCGACGCGAGATTCCGACCGTGCTGCAAGCGATCGGCACACAGGCGGCGCAGTACACGCTGATGGAGAGCGTGCTCGACGGCGATACCGTGCTGCGTTATCGAATCATCACCGCGCTCAATAAGCTCGGGCAGCAGCATCCGGAACGACGCCTGGATCGCAAGATCATCGAGACGGTGCTGGGCGCCGAGATCATGGGCCACTACCGCTCGTATCAGGTGCTCGGCACGCTGGGTGCGTCGCTCGACGATCGCACCGATCCAGTGGTCCAGGGTCTGCGCGAATCGATGGAGCAGGAGGCCGAGCGGATCTTCCGTCTGCTCAAGATTCTGCACCCGACCGACGACATGCACAGCGCCTATGTCGGCCTCCAGTCGCGTGAGCCGATCGTGCACGATAACGCGCTCGAGTTCCTCGAAGCGGTGCTCGAGCCGCAGCTTCGTGCGCTCCTCGTGCCGTTGTTCGATCGCGATGTGCAGCCGCCCCAGCGCGTGGCGCTGGCGAACCAGATTCTCGGCGCCTCGCTCGGCGACCGCGAAGAGGCCATCGCCGTGATGATTCTCAGTCGCGATCCGTGGCTGCAATCGTGCGCGGCCTACGCCATCGGCGAGCTGCGGCTGGTGAAATTCGCCGACACGCTCGAGGAGTGGATGCGACATCCCGACCCGCTGCTCCGAACCACGGCCATCGACGCGCGCGAAAAGCTCAGGCGCAGTGCCACGGTCGGGGCGGGCGCAGAAATGGCGTAGGAGTGCAGAAGTGCAGAGTCGCTGACAAGGCAACCGGGTTGCTCCCGGCAATTCTTGAGAGCAACCCGGTTGCTTCGTCTCCGGCCGCTTGCCTGCCGCCTGTCCGCCTACGCGGCCGCCGGATTGCCAGGTCGCTTCGGCGAGACCTCGCTTTAGTTCGCCCGCCTGGGTGCGAACGAAAACGGGCCGCCTGCTCTCTGCCGTCCGTGAATTTCAGCTCTGCACGCTGAGCTCTGCACGCTGCACTCTGCCGATACTTTCCGCCGCCGGCGACTCCGGCCAGAGCGGCGTCGGCGTCGCAGTATAGGCGGCGTGCGCCAGCCGGCTCTGGAATAGGGCGATTTGCGAACCGGCAAACTGCAGACGCAAGGCGACGCGAAGGACGATGTAGAGCTGGCCGACCAGGAGCACGAGCCATGCGCCGGCGCCTTGGCCCACGCTGGGCGCCAGCACGTAATAGAGAAACAGCACGGCGGCGAACGCGCCGGCATTCATCAAATAGAGGCCGATGGTGGCGCCCCGATTACGCACCACGAAACGCACCGCCGCCGTAAGGGCGCCGAGCATGCTGCGGCGATCCTCGACAACGGCGCGGATTTTTGCGTAGTCGAACACGAGGTTGACTGCGAGCAGCAAGGTAGCGAAGAGGGTGTAGCCGAGAAGTCGGTAGACGAATGCGGTGCGCTCGACCGCCAGATCTCGTGTCAGGGAGACGTAGAGGGTGTCGAACAGCCAGACATGAAGCGTCGTGAACAGAAAGCCGTAGACGAGGACGGCGGCAATCGCGAGACGGAGAAAGCGGAAGAAAAAAACGCCGGACGCGGCGAAAAACGCGTGGCTGCCCGTCGCGCGGTTGCGCGCGAGCCGATCGAGGACCCCACCCATGAGAAATGCCGAGATCGCCATGTGCAGAGCGACCGCCGGGGCCACGACGACCGGAAGGCCCTCGGCATCGACCAGCTCGGAGAGATTGCCCAAGGGGGCCGCAAAGCCGATGATTGGTGGCACGAAGGTTTGCCCGATGCCGGTCGCTTGCGCTGTGAACTCGTTCCACCAGTCGAAGTTCACGCCATCGGCGGCAGCCTCGGCGGCCAGGCTGGCGCCCAGATGCGACGCGATCATGCCGTTGAGCGTCAGCGCGAAGGGCAGCGCGACCAGCACCGTCGTGAGCCACATCCCGGCGAGGAGCGCTGGCGCCCGCTGCACGCGAGTCAGACCCTCGACAACGGCGCGCCCCGGATTCATACGAAGAATCCGTAGGTGAGCAGCAGGTCTTGCAGCCAGATCATCCAGGCGAGCGACCACTTCTTCGCCGCTTCGTCGGCGCGGGGCGTGCGGGTCTGGCTGTTATTCGTGTAGTCCACGTCGAGCAGCAGCACGCGCTCGGGATCCACCTGCACCGAGATGCCGGGTTCGGCGCGATCGTAGCTGTAGACGTGCCATCGAGACAGACCGTCCCACCGCTCCCGTATCTGCTGTCCACCTTCGAAGGTCACCACCACATCGACGGGGAAAACGGCTTCGCCGAAGCGACGCACCACAACCGTGGTGCGATAGGTATTGGGCACCGCGGCATCCTCGAACACGGGCTGCCCGGGTGTGTTGCTGTAGCCACGCCGCCGAAGCGGCTCGGCTTCGAAGCGTTCGACGCCGTAGTCGAAAGTGTTGGAGCTGCGGTAGACGTTGTCGAAGAACCAGGCGAGATCGGTTTGCGTGACTTCCTGGATCGTCGCGAAGAAGTCCTCGGGTTTCGGATGACGGAACTTCCACCGCTCGAAGAAGGCGGCCAGCGCCGGCTGCAGCCGCTCCCATCCCAGCATGCGCTCGAGCGTGTGCAACCAGAGCGCCGTCTTGCTGTAGGTGATTTGCGCGTGGGTGCCCGGCCAGTAGCGAAACGTCGGCGTGGCCGGCACGTCACGCTCCGCCGCTCGGCGATAGCCGTTGAGGCCGTTGCCGTCGGTGGCGCGATTGAGCTGGATGTCGCGAGCCTGCCAGGGGATGAAGCCGCCGAACAGCCGCGCGACCGGATAGTTCGGCTGAAAGAGCAGCGACTGCACCCGCTCTTCGGAGAACGTATTCAATCCTTCATCGAGCCACGCATCCTCGAGCTCGTTGTTGGCGACGATGCCGTACCAGAACTGGTGGCCGGCTTCGTGAACCGTGACCGATTCGGGTTGGTTCGTCTGACGAGGTGCCAGCCACCGCGTGCCCGCCGTGAAGAGCGTCGGATATTCCATACCATCGGCGTCGCTCTGGTAGGCCGGATCGATGACGGTGACGTGACCGTAGGGATAGGCCCCGTACCACTCGCCGTAATAGCGCAGCGCCGCACGGGTCGCGGCGAAATGACGATCCTGCTGCCCCTCGTGCTCTGGTTGCAGGAGCAGCCGCATGTCGACGGCGGGTAAGGTGGGATGCGCGAAGCGCTCACGATATTCACGGTAGTCGGGGCTCGTCGTCCACGTGAAATCGTGGACATCGTCCTCCCGGTATCGGTGGGTCGTCGTGCCGTCGGGGTTGTCGGTGCGCGACTGCTCGGTGCCTGTCGCGCCGACCACCCAGCCCTGGGGAACCGTCAAGCGCACGTCATACGAGCCATAATCGGCAAAAAACTCGGTGTTCGCATGAAACTCGTGCGAGGTCCAGCCCTCGCCTTCGAGCACCGCAACCTTGGGGAACCAGTGGGCGATGAAATAGTTGTTGCCGATGACGCCGGTGCGCGAAAAGGCACGCGGCACGCGCGCCTGCCACGTGATGCGAAGCGCGATGGTCTCGCCGGGCGCGACGGGAGCGGCGAGCGGCAGAGAGGCGAGCGATCGATCCTCGGTGTTCCCCGAATCGGGATGGAGGTAGGTCAACGTGGCGGCGAGATCGGGACCTGGCGTGCCGTCCGCGCCGACGAGCGCGATGGTGCCAATCTCGGAGTAGGACCAGTCTTCTTCAGGTCGAGTCGTCAAGGTGGCCGCCCCGCCGGGGAGCGCACGCTCGCGCATCCACGTGGACGCGATGTTCCGCCAGCCGTTCCAATAGAGGTGCAGCCGGATCTCGTTAGCCGCGGCGTGGCCGATGTTCCGCCAGCGGATGGTCTCGACGCCGCTGATGGTGCGTGAGTCGCGATCGAGCCGGGCGTCGATGGTGTAGTTGGCGTTGCGCGGCGAACGCGCGCCCGGCAACGGTGCGTCGTCTTGCCGCGAGATTTGGTCAGGCGTCCGAGACGGTGAAGTGGGCTGCTGTCCGCCAGCGGGATTCGTCATGAGCACAGCGAATCCGAGGGCGACGAAGGGCAGGGAAGAGCGCGACACTAGCGCTACATGCTACACCTTGCCGGCTCGCGCGATGGGGTCCTGCCATCGGGTTGAACACGAACGTCACGAAGGTCACGAAGGAACGCTTATAATCGTGCGGCTCGGAAGCGAGCACGTCGACACGGGAGAGAGATGGGCATGGCGATTCGTGTGATGTTCTATGGCCTTGGCCCCATCGGGGCGGCCGTGGCGAGACAGGTGGCGACTCGCAAGGGATTCGCCGTTGCCGGTGGCATCGACATCGATCCCGCGAAAGCGGATCGCGATCTCGGTGAGGTCATCGGGCTGGGACGGAGGTTGAAGGTCAACGTCGAACGCGACGCTGTCAAGGCCATCAAGGCCACGAAGCCCGATGCGGTCGTGCTGTGCACGAGCTCGTCGCTGAAAAAAGTGATGCCGCAGATCGAGTCGGTGCTGAAGCTGAAAGTGCCGATCGTGAGCACGACCGAGGAGCTGGCCTATCCGGTGGGCGCCAATAGACGAGTGGCAAGGCGAATCGACGAGCTCGCCAAGAAAGCCAAGGTGGCTGTGCTCGGCACCGGCGTCAATCCGGGCTTCGTCATGGATGCCTTGCCGATTGCGCTGACGGGTGTGTGCGAACGGGTCGACAGCATCGTCATCCACCGGGTGCAGGACGCACGAGTGCGACGGCTGCCGTTTCAGCAGAAGATCGGCTCGGGTTTGACGAAGGAGCAGTTCGAGAAGAAGGTCGAAGAGGGCACGGTTCGCCACGTCGGCCTCGCCGAGTCGGTGACGATGATCGCCGACGCGTTTGGTTGGAAGCTCGACGAAGTCACCGACACGATCGAGCCGAAGCTCGCGGATCAGACGGTCAAGAGCGAGTTCCTTTCCGTGGACCGTGGTTATGTGTGCGGCCTCGTGCAGGACGGTATCGGCTGGAAGGACGGCAAAGCGATCGTCACCTTGCACATGGAAGCCTATCTGGGCGCACCCGAGTCGTACGACTCGGTGACGATCGAAGGATCGCCGAGGCTGGAGCAGCGGATCGCCGGGGGCGTGCACGGCGACATCGCCACGGCCTCGATCACAGCGAACTCCATTCCCAAGATCCTCGAGGCCAAGCCGGGCTTACGAACGATGCGCGACATGGCATTGCCGTCATGGTGGGGCGGGCGGTAGAACGCAGCCCGTTACTTGTCCTCCTCGGGATCAACATCAGGATCCGAAGGCACACTGACGACCACGAAGTCGGCCACCTGCCAGGTGAAGGGCGGCGTCCTCCGTCGCTCGGTTTTGCGGCGCTCCTGCTCGACCTTGTGGGATGCCGTCCGGCGCTCACCGTGCCGCCGATCCCAGGACACGGTGGCGGGGAGATCCTTCGTCGCCTCCGCCAACTTGTCGAAGCGCCGCTGAGCCCCACGACGGACAATCAACGTCACGGATTCGGTTGGGTCCGGTTTTCGCGCCGGGGGCGATTGTGCCGTCGGGCTCTTGGCTTTTCGAGGCATATGCCTGGTATCGGCACGGAAGGAGCGCCAGTCTACCCTTTCGGCAACGCGATCCACCCAGGGCGTGTCGTGCCCGAAGACAGAGCCGACTGCCGGCCTACCCAGACGGCGGCCACTAGAACCTCAGCGCTAGTCGGTGCTACCAGGTAGTGTTCCGCGCGTTGCGCCGATGCCACGAGGCACGCGTCGCGGACCGGCCTTGTCCAGCGTCTTTGATGGTGGCGGTGCCCTCTTCGATGATCCCGGCCATTCTCGCGCACGGCTTGGCCTTGACCTTCTCACCGAGCCGTTCGAATGTCTCCTCAGCCCGAGACGGATCCTCATGTTCCCTGAGGGTGAACCCGCACCCAACTCTCGGTCGCTTTGGCGAGCTTGGGCCGCGTGGTAAGCAGCCTTTCGATGCGTTGCGAATTCTGAGTTCGTAGACCGATTACGCACCTCTGAGCGAAACTCCGTGCCGTTGCGTGCGGGAATCGCAGTCCGGTCAGCGACGATCGTATGGGCCTCAATCGATTCCGAGCCGCTGTCGCTTGAGATACAGCCCCTTGCGCGACAACCCGAGCACGCGCGCGGCATCGTCCATACGTCCCCCGGCGGTGGTGAGCGCGTGTTGGATGATCGAGCGCTCGAGATGCTCGGTCGCGGCCGCGAGCGGCTGATCGAGTCGCACCACGAGCTCGATGGGGGCGAGGTCGCGTTCGGAGGCCGGCACCGTGCGTCGGCTCGCGGCGATCTCGCGCGACAGATGTTCCGGCATGAGGACGGCGCCCGATTCGGCCAGCGCGACCATCCGTCGCAGCTCGTTGGCGAGTTGGCGAACGTTGCCGGGCCATTTGTAGAGGGCCAAGTATTCCATCGTTTCTTCGGCGAGCCGCAGCCCCGCTTTTCGCGCCTCCTGGCTGTATTTCTCGATGAAGTGCTCGACCAGCAGCGGGATCTCCTCGCGGCGCTCTCTGAGCGGCGGCACCGCCAGGCGGACGACGTTGATGCGATAGAAGAGGTCTTCGCGGAACCGTCCTTCCGAGACCAGGACGTCGAGGTTGGCGTTGGTGGCGGCGACGATGCGGACATCGATGGGGAGGGGGCGGGCCTCGCCGAGGGGATGGATCTCGCCCGATTCGAGGAAGCGCAGCAGCTTGGGCTGCACGTCGAGACGTGGCGGCGGCGCCTGCCGCGATGGCATAGCGATGATCGCCGTGCGACCCGAGCTCCACCAGCACGGCGTCTCCCGCGTCCACCATGGCGGACGCGGCGCGAGCGTCGCATCCGTACCAGGCGAGCACCTCGCGCTCGGTTCCGCACACGGCGACGAGGGCCGCGACCGCGGCGGCCTCCGCATCGACCATGAGCGAGAGGACCTCGTGTCCGAGCAGCGCCGGGTATCCCGCGAGATCCATGATGGCGCCGGCGGTCTCGGCGGCGCGGGCGGCCAGCGAACGGTTGTCGGTGACGATGGGGTGGCTGGTGTCGAAGCGGAAGGAAACACGGCGGGGCACGCGGTAGAGGTGGGGCAACTCGTGCCACGGCATGGGCGAGCCGCGGTCGTCGGCGCTGGCGAACGCTTCGGCGGCGTTCATGATGACCTCGCCGCGGGCCGTGACGTTGCCAACCATGGACAGCACGCGGGTGGCACGCTCGAAATGGGCGACGGCGGCGGCTTGATTGTCACGAGCGGCGACGCATCCGGCGACACGCGCGGCTTCGGCGACCATCTCGAGCGGTGGTTCGAGGTTGCCGAGCACCGCCTCGGCAAGGAGGCGTGCGCCCTCGGTGGCCCGGTCAGTGCGCGCACACCCCTCGGCCGCGAGGAGCTGCATGCGTTCGAGCAAGGCACGATCCGCCATGCGCGCGATGCGCGGCAGGGCGTCGAGGGCGAGGGTGACGGCGTCGTCGGCGCGCCCGATGCGCATGAGCCACCGCACCCGCGTGAGCGTGTGCCAGAGGCCGTAGTAGGAGTGCTCATCGCCGCTTGAGGCGATCAGGCCAGCTGCCTTCTCCGCATTCAACTCAACGTCTGCGAATGAGCCTGCCAACAATGCCAGTTGCATCAGGCCGTCGCGGATCCCAATCTCTGCGCCGCCGCCAGCCCTGCAGAGTTCGTGCGCGGTCATTAGCTCGCTGCGTGCTTCCTCCAGACGCCCGCTGGCCATCAGGACGTGGGCACCCAGAAGGTCCTTCGCTGTAAGCAGGTGCCGGCGTGCTCTGGAGAGCGAGCCCTGTCGCGCTTCCAGTTCGCCGACAAGCAGGTGAAACCTGATTGTGAATGCCGATTGGCCGGCGGCATGAACGAGCCGTCGCGTCGCTGCAAGCTCGGATAGCGCGGCTTCTGAGCTGATCCAGCCCGCCGCTGCAGCGAACCACGATAGCTGGACGCCACAACGAAGGATCTCGTCGTCTGATGTCTTTGCAATGGCGTTTGCACGCCGGTAGAACTCTATGCCCGCAGCTTTCTGGCCAGCTCGAATATGGATTGTTCCTGCGACTGCCAAGCAGCGCGCGCGATCGCGCTTGGTGAGATCAGGTCGTCCCAGAAGCTCATGCGCTAAGTGCAGCGGTTCGTCTGACGAGCTTAGTTCCAACAGCAACTCTGCTCGTAGAATTCGCTCATCGATCGTTAAACGACGCCGACCACTCTCATTCTTGATCCACGTCAACGCTGCGCCGAGCGCACCTTCCTCAAGGAGCTGCGGTAGGGTGGAGTTCACAGGCGATCCTAGTGAATTGTCTGGGTTGAAGGCTGGGGCGGCTTCAGTTGGTTCCCCGCGAGGGCCGATTCTAGGAGAGTCGCTATAGAAGACGCCTCCACTGTGCGGGCAGTTCCCTCAAGGAAGGTAACATCTCTTTCGCTGAAGCCTCGCGCGTCATCTAGGTACGCGCTGACGACGCCGATCGTGTCGTTCTTCGATCGCAGCGGTACGGCTAGACATCGTGAAGCCACGAAACCAAGCGCATGGACTGGCTGATCGAGGTGGGCATCCGCATTGATGATCGCTTTGCCATTCGCGGCGACCCAACCGGAGATGCCACTTCCTAACGAAATCGTCACTGACTCAGAAACCGGTGCGTGTCGTCGCCTGGCGCCAATGGAAACGATCTCGTCTGTATCGGGATCCTTGACAAACAGGACTGCCCCAGAAGCTCCGGTTGCCTCGCAGATTGAGGCCAAGACAGCGTCGACGGTATCCGCAACTTTGCGGTCGGACGCCGCGGCTATAGCCACCCGAGAAGTAAGCACCGGAGTTGGAACGTGTTGGCGCTTGCGAGGCTTCTTTAGTAAAGCCTCCATTTCTGACTCCGCGGCCTCCGCCGCAGCTTGTGACGCTGCAAGTTTATCTTTCACCCGGATGAAGATGTCGACCACCAGCGGGTCGTACATCACCCCCCGCCTCTGCATGAGGATCGCCACAGCCTCCTCGTCAGGGAGTCTCCGTCGGTATGGTCTATCCGAGGTGAGGGCGTCAAAGCAGTCAACAACCGATAGAATTCGAGCCCCGATTGGGATCTCCACGCTCCGGATGCCATCCGGGTATCCGGAGCCATCCCAGTTTTCATGGTGATGGCGAACGATTGGCACCACTGGATAAGGAAAATTGATCGATGAAAGAATTTCCGCCCCGACGCTCGCATGCAGCTTCATCTTGTCAAATTCACCAGGTGTCAGACGTCCCGGCTTATTCAAGATGTGCTCTGGCACAACCAGCTTGCCCATGTCGTGTAGAAGCGCGGCGGCTTCGATCGCTTTGAGCTGGCGGTGATCTTTAATGCCTAGTTCCCGCGCAAGGCTTACCGCAAAACGCTGAACCCTGCGGATATGCCCGTGAGTAACTTGGTCCTTGGCATCGATAGCGGTCGCCAAAGTCTCGATGGTAGACATGTAGAGCTTATTGACTTCATCGACATGCCGAGTAGCGTCCTCGATGCGTCCTAGTGATGTCTTGAACGTCAAGTATGAGATAACAATTAGAGGAACGATGATACCGAGCGCGGCCAAGTCGACGGTACGCGTGTACGATACCAGTAGCGCCGCGACTGACGCACCGCCGAAATAGTTCACTGACAGCCACAAGAAGTTCTTGCGCCAAATCCAAAATGCCGCCTCACCTCTCTCAAAGGAGAGAGCGATTGCGACTAAAGCGCTATTCAACGTAAAGTAAACGATGGTCAGCGCGATGAGCGGCAATAAGATGACGGGAAGTGCGGCGGGTTGGTGAACGAGCGGTGGAATTCCAGCGAAAAGAAAGAAGGCTTGGCCTGCAGTCCAAATAGAAAGAGCTGCTGCACACAGGTTGAAAAGGATCCGTAGCGGTTGCCGAGAGCGACGTCTTGCGCCCCACGCGACGACAAGAGTGTCGAGGGCCACCGTCACCGTCCCGGCAGGGGCGCCGAAGAGTAGGACGGCGGTGAAGACGAACGTCTCAGAGACTGACAGTCTGGCCTGAAGTGATGGAACCTTGACCGTGAACGAACCGCTCAGCAACGTGAGACCGGCTAGGACCAGCCAACCCGAGTTCAACGGCTGGTCCACCAGCGCCGTGAGGCTTTGCCACAGGACGATAAGTCCGGCCGCTGAAACGCCGACGACGTACAGCTGCCCTTGGGCGGTGAGCTTCATCTAGGAGGAGTAGCGCCACCTAAACTTTAGCGTAGCGGCCCGGCTGTTGGCTAGTCGCCCCAGATAATCAGTTTGCTCATGGTCTGTTCTCCTGTGGAGCAGTGCGAAAATTTGTGAACGTCACTCCGACCAGACGATAGTGTCGGACCAGACAATCGTGTCAGACCACACGATCGTGTCGGACCAGACGATGGTGTCTGACCAAACGATGGTGTCGGACCAAACGATCGTGTCTGTCCAAACAATTGTGGCGCCGTGCAGCTCACTCCAGACGATCGTCAGAGGGTTGGCCGAGCGGAGGGCGCCTGAGCTATGCGACGGAAGTAGGTCCGCAGCGGTGTAGGCAGGCAGTTTTACTATAGAGTTTGCGAGCTTCTCCAAGTCTATGCTGCCCGCGCCTCCGCCCAGGACACCCGCCGTGGGCAGGAACGTCGCCGACGCCTGCAGTGCCAGCTTCACCTGTAACGGATTCAGCCCCGGCTGCCCATCCAGCAACAGCGCCACCGCGCCGCTCACCGCGGCGGCCGCCATGCTCGTGCCGCTCATCTCGAAGTACGCGTTGCGCCCCTGACCCACCATCCGGTCCGGGAACTGCGTCGCGAGCGTCGACCGCGGCGCTGCTAGCGACACAATCTTGCTGCCCGGGGCCACGACGTCCGGCTTCAGCAGATGATCGACAAATGTCGGGCCGCGCGAGCTCCACGGCGCTACCACGTCGTCGGACCGATCCGCGGTGCCGTGCGTCCGAATCGCCCCCACCGTGATCGCGTGCGGCGAGATGCCCGGCGAGGTGACGCTGCCGAGAATCGTCTTCTGCTCCGGCGACTGGCCGTAGTTGCCCGCCGACGCCACCACGACGATGCCCGAGCGCACCGCCCGCTCCACCGCTTGACACAGCGGATCGTCACGCCACGACTGCGTCGGCGCCGCCCCGAGCGACAGATTGATGACGCGAATCTTGAACACCTTGCGCAGCCGGATCGCGGCATCGATCGCTTCGATGACATCGCTCGCCTGGCCCGACCCGTCGGCCTTGAGCGCCCGCAGGTTGATGAGATGCGCCTGCGGCGCCATACCCGTCGGGGCCGCCGCACTCAGCACGCCGCGCGCCGATGCCGCCGCGACGATGCCGGCAATGTGGGTCCCGTGGCCGTAGCCATCGTCGGCCGACCCGCGATCGTTGACGAAGTTGAAGTTCGCCACGACTCGCCCGGCAATCGCCGGGTGCGACACCACACCCGAGTCGATGATGGCCACGCCGACCCCCTCGCCGTCCACCGCGCCGAGCGTGGGAATCAGACCCGCCCATGCCTGCTCGGCGCCGGTCGTGGCCGTCGTCGTCGCCAGGTGCGACTGCACCCGCGCGTCGGCCGCCACGGCATCGACCTCAGGGTTCGCCGCCAAGGCCCGCAGCGCCTCGCCCGATACCTCGAGCACCGCGCCGCCCGCGGTCAGCGACTTCTTGAGGCGCACACCCTCGCCGCGCGAGAGCCGATCGAGCAGCGCCGGGCTACCGTTGACGATGACGTCCACCGGAGCCGGGTCGCGATCCTGCAGCTTCGCGCGAAGATCGGACGAGAGCCGCGGCTGCCGTCCTTGTGCGGACGCGACCCCAGACGAGGCCATGACGAACGCGAGCGCCAGAACGAACGTGTCCGAGAGCGACCGGGCGATGCCGGGGAAGGTGAGGCTCGGGTCGGTGCGCTGCGGGGTCGACATGACGAATCCTCCGGTAACGGTGAAGAGGCGGAACTTGCTATAAACGCCGGTGGTCGTGCATCGATTCGAGCAACACGCGCTGGGACCCGCCCAGCGTGCGAATTGTGCGCAGCCGACCATCACGAATGCGGTAATACACGGTGCGTCGAGACACGCCCATCAGCTCCGCAGCCTGTTCGATCGTCACGCTGCGGCCGAGATGACTCACGAAGCTGCGACCCGTCTCCATCGACTCGGGGATCATCCGTTACCTCCGCCTGATCTATTGGCAGGGCGGGTGCCAGAAGACACGATCCCGGTGGAACGCGACCTAACTCGTTGCTGACAGGCGGGTTGGTGGATTACGATGCGAGCCCGAGGAACGGCTCGGCGGTGAGGTCAACGGC
>JAIVJN010000001.1:29469-33732 GCA_020200025.1 Acidobacteriota bacterium
TCCGCATCAACCGCGCGAGCCAAGAGGTCGAGCCGTGGCTCGCCGAGAGTTGGACCACATCGGACGATGGGCGCATCATCACGCTGACGTTGCGCGATGACGTGCGTTGGTCCGATGGGGCGCCGTTCTCCGCCGCCGACGTCATCTTCTCCTTTGAGACGGTCTACAATCCGAAAGCCAAAGCCATTCAGGCCACCGTCCTCACCGTGGACGGACAGCGGTTGGCGGTATCCTCTGCAGACGATCGCCACGTCATCGTGACGTTCCCGTCGACCTTCGGACCGGGCATCAGGCTGCTCGACGGCCTGCCCATCCTCCCCAAACACAAGCTCGAGGCCAGTGTGGCGGCGGGAACGTTTCCACAAGCCTGGTCGGCCGACACCCCGCCGTCGGAGCTGGCGGCCCTCGGCCCGTTCATGCTCTCCCGCTACGACGCCGGCGAGCGCGTGGTCTTCGACCGGAACCCGCAGTACTGGCGTCGAGATGACAACGGTCAGCCGCTCCCTTATCTCGATCGCGTGATCCTCGACATCGTCCCCGACCAGAATGCGGAGCTCGTGCGGCTGCAGTCGGGACAGGCCGACATGTTCCAGCAGTCGCTGCGGGCAGAAGACCTCGCCGCCCTGCGCCCGCTCGTCGCCGACCAACGGGTAGAGCTCCTCGAATTAGGGGTGTCGACCGATCCGGACGCCTTTTTCTTCAACCTGCGGCCGCAATACTGGGCGAACGATCCGCGCGGATCATGGTTGCCGCGCGGCGAGTTCCGTCGCGCCATCTCGCACGCGGTGGATCGCGAGGCGTTCGCCGAGACGGTGTTCCTGGCGGCGGCCGTGCCCATCCACGGTCCGATCACCCCGGGCAACCGGCGATGGTTCTGGCCCGATTTGCCGCGCGACGAGTTCTCGCGCCCGAGGGCCCTGGCGGCGCTGAAATCAATCGGGCTCGAGAATCGTGATCAGGACGAGTGGCTCGAAGATACCCAGGGAACGGAAGCGCGCTTCAACGTGCTGACCTTTCGCGGCAACACCGTCCTCGAACGCAGCGCCGCCGTCGTGCGCGACGAGCTGAAGCAGATTGGCGTGGCCATGGACGTCGTGCCGCTCGAAGCCGGGGCGCTCCACGAGCGGATGATCGCGGGGAAGTTCGAAGCGATCTTCTTCAATTTCACGAGCGACCTCGATCCGGCGATGAACCAGGATTTTTGGCTGAGCTCAGGGTCGGCGCACATCTGGCACATGAGCCAACCGGTGCCGGCCACGGATTGGGAACGGCAGATGGACGCGTTGATCCGCCAGCAGGCCGCCACGGTTGACGAGGGCGAGCGTCGGCGCATCTTCAGGGAGGTGCAGCGCCTCTTTGCGCAGCATCTCCCCGTCATCTACTTTGCCGCGCCTCGACTCTACATGGGGGTCTCCGGACGCACGGGCAATCTGTCGCCGGCGCCCACTCGGCCGCATTTGCTCTGGAGCGCCGACACCATCACGGTGAACGGTGCCGCGTCGCACGAGCCCTAGCAGGCCGTCTCCTGACAATGTCGCTCGCGATCTACCTGCTGCGGCGAGCCCTGGTCGCGCTGCTGCTCGTGTGGCTCGCGGCGTCGGCGGCGTTCGTGCTGACGCGGCTGTCGCCTGGCGAGTTCACGCCTGACGACGAAGGTTATCGCTCTCCCGAACAGCGGGCCGAGGTGCGTCGAGAGCTGGGCTACGATCGTCCTCTTGCCGTCCAGTACGTGCAGTGGCTGGGCGGTGCGGTCCGCTTCGATTTCGGCCGCTCGATGTTGTATCGCCGTCCGGTGAACGACCTCCTCGCCGAGCGAGCGGCAAACACCGCGATTCTTGCCACGGCCGCGCTCGTCCTGGCGACGCTCATCGGTCTGCCGCTCGGTGTCTGGAGCGGCAGCCACTCGCGCGGCGGCGTCGCACGCGTCGTACGCGCCCTGTCGCTGTTCGTCCTCTCGGTTCCGCCGCTCGTCGCCTCCCTCGTCCTTGTCCTGATCGCGGCGCGGACCGGATGGGTCCCGGTTGGCAGCATGACCTCGGTGGACGCGCGAGATTTGTCATGGGCCGGCTGGATCGCAGACGTGCTCGGCCACCTGGGCCTGCCGGCGCTTGCACTGGCACTTCCGCTCGGCGCGACGCTCGAGCGGCTGCAGTCGCAGGCGATTGCCGATGCCTTGGGCGAGTCGTTCGTCCGCGCTTCTCTCGCGCGCGGTGTGTCGAGGCCGCAGGCCGTCTGGCGTCATGCCTGGCCCGTGTCGCTGCGACCAGTGCTCGGCCTCTACGGCCTCATCATCGGCGGCCTCTTCAGCGGGTCGTTCATCGTCGAAGTGGTCACCGCCTGGCCCGGGCTCGGGCGATTGATGTTCGATGCGTTGAGGGCGCGAGACCTCTACCTCGTCGCCGGCGGCGCGGCCGCCGGAGCCGTCTCGCTCGGGGCCGCGACATTCGTCGCCGACGCGCTTCTGGCGACGCTCGATCCGAGGGTGCGGCTGGGGAGCGCGTCGTGACCAGGCGCGCGGCCGGGCTGCTCGCCGCGCTTGCGCTGCTGGCGGCCGTGGCGCCGTGGCTGGCGCCCTACGACCCCGCGGCGCGCTATCGTCCGTTCCCATTTGCGCCTCCCATGCGGCCGCGTCTCGTCGACAACGGCTCCATCCGCGCACCCTTCGCGCGGCCCGTCACGCTCGTCGATCGTCTCGGTCACATCTACGAGGAGAGCCTCACCGAAGCCGTGCCCCTCCCGTGGCGCACGGGGGCGGCTGATTCCCCGACGTTTCTGCTCGGTGCCGATAGCCTGGGGCGCGACGTGCTGTCGCGGCTGCTGTCTGGCGCGAGAATCTCGATCGGCCTCGCACTCGTCGCGACCGTTGCGACCATGGTCATCGGCGCGCTGGTCGGCGCGTGGGCGGGTTACCAGGCGGGATGGCTCGATGAGACGCTGATGCGAACGGCGGACTTCCTCCTCGTGCTGCCCGTCATTTACGTGGTCCTCGTCCTCCGCGCGGCGTTGCCCCTCGTACTCGAGCCGTCGACCGTGTTCCTGCTCATGAGCGGCATCTTTGCGGTCGTGGGCTGGCCGATCGTGGCGCGAGGCGTGCGTGCCATTGTCGCCGCTGAGCGCGAGCGGGAGTTCGTCGTCGCGGCACGCTCGCTCGGCGCAGGGCACTGGCATCTGCTGGGCAGGCACCTTTTACCGGCATGTGCGGGCTATCTCGTCGTGCAGGCGACGCTGCTGCTGCCGGCGTTCATCCTCGCCGAGGCGACGCTGTCGTTCATGGGGCTCGGATTCCCCAATGACCTCGCCACCTGGGGCACCATGCTCATCGAAGCGGCGAATCTGAACAACCTGACGCACTTTCCCTGGACCCTCGCGCCGGCGGCCGCGATCTTTGGCGTGACGCTCCTGACCAACGCGCTCCTCGGGCAGAGCGACGGCCGGTTGCTGCGTTGGAACGCGGCACGGTTACTGGCCCCGAGATCGCGATAATCTGTGCGTACCATGTCATTCGCAGGTGTCTTCACTCCGCTCGTGACGCCTTTCGGCGCCGACGAGGAGATCGATGAAGCGGCGCTGCGCTCGAACGCCGAGCGCTATCTGGACACGCGCCTCGCGGGTCTCATCGTCCTCGGCTCGAACGGCGAAGCCGCGCAACTCGACGATGCCGAAGCGGATCGAGCGATTGCGGCAGTACGCGACGTCGTGCCGAGAGGACGACCGTTGCTGGCTGGGACGGGCCGCGAGTCCACTCGCGCCACGATCGCGGCGACACGTCGTGCGGCCTCGCTCGGTGTGGATGCGGCGATGGTGCGCACGCCGTCGTTCTACAAGGCGCAGATGACCAGCGAGATCTTCGTCCGTCACTACCGCGAGGTGGCCGACGCCTCCACCATCCCGATTTTTCTCTACAACGTGACGGTGTATACGGGTGTCAACCTGATGCCTGATGCGGTGAGCGCGCTCAGCGAGCACCCGAATGTCGCGGGCATCAAGGAATCGGGTAACGACATGGTGCAGTTGGCGGAGACGATCGCACGGGCCCGCGCAGACTTCGTGGTGCTGGCAGGGTCGGCGGCCACGTACTACGCGTCGCTGGCCCTCGGCGCCCATGGTGCGGTGCTGGCGCTCGCCGGCCTCGTCCCCGATCTCTGTGTCGAGTTGCTCGATCACATTCGCGCCGATCGTCACGACGCGGCGCGCGACCTGCAGCGGCGATTGATGCCGCTGGCGCGGGCGATCAGCACGATGTATGGTGTGCCGGGGCTGAAG